>JANXWM010000346.1 GCA_025351145.1 Chitinophagaceae bacterium | reverse complement strand
ATATGCTTCCACTTTATTCAGACCGTCGGCATTATACCCGCCGATTGCATATAAAAGATTGTTGTACTCCACGAAACCAAAGTCGTGCCGTGCGGTTGGCATTGAAGCTAAGTTCTTCCAGGTTTTGCCCACGGGTAACGGTGTAGTATTATTTTCCTTAGAACAACCGAAGAGCAGCAGGAGCAATACAGAGAGATTTAATAATGGGGATTTCATAACTCTTTAATTGAATGTTTACAAGTTTTGATGTTTTTACATACCCAGTTAGTCGGATTGTTAAAGGTATGAGGAACAAAATTGTTAGTTATTTTTTTTGTCCTGCTACTTGCCTTGCTTCATTATGCAGGTAAAAAGGTGATATATTATTAGTGAAATCATCAACCTTGGCACCGGGTACACTTTCGCTTCGATCTACGATTCGATAAAAGCTGAATAATGTTCAGAACGTACAAGTGAGTGACACAACGATACTTAATAGCATTACTATAGCCTGTAACAAAAAAGTGAAAACATTTTTTTCAACGATCGCTTGTATTTTTATCAGGCATTGGACTGCGGGAAACGATGCAGTTTGTGAAACCGTAATGAATTGAAACTCTATAATCTGTTAAATTGTTAAAGCAACGCATTAGAGTAAATGAAAATCAAAAAAACAAAAATGATAGCTTTAATTTGCAGTACAAACCATGAATAAGTTTATTAAGAAATTTTTAGCCGCATTTCTTTTAGCGGTTTTTTTCCTGGCTTCAGGCACAGGGCAATTAATTCATGCTGCTTTTCATGAGCATAATTACAATTATGCTGTTCAATCTAATAAAGGTTTAGCTGCTGTAGATCTTCCACATACATATTGCATTGCCATACTGCTTACGCTTCCTGAGTTTTTTGAATCAGGCATCTGTGTTTTCGAAAGTATTCAAGTTTTTCAAGACCGTCTTTTTGCTGATCTTGAAACTGACATCCCTCATTTATTTAAATTTAAGAATTCAGATCGGGCGCCCCCTTTTTTAACATGATAAATCTTAAAGTAAATCTTAAGAACTCACTTTCAGCACAACTTTATTTTAGCATTATTCATCATGTTAAGTTATTTTCATGAATAGAAAATTTAAATCAATATATATACATCCCGCAATTTGTTTATTATCCATATTGTTTGCAACAGTTAATTTAAAAGCACAAACAACAACAGACAGTACAGCTGCAGATTCAGTATTACTGAAACAAATTGAAGCACAAATGCAGGCTGCGCCTGCAGAAAAACCTTCAGGCACACAAACACGTTCAAGTCTTTCCTTCAATCCTGATATTGGTGTTATTGGAGATTTTCAGGGATCTTACATAAGCAAAGGGGAAAAGAACTTTGATATGTACCTGAACGAAACAGAGATTTCTCTGCAGGCAGTTGTAGATCCGTATGCACGGGCAGATTTTTTTCTTTCATTCGGCAGAAATCCTGAAACCGGCAAGTATGGTGCTACCGTAGAAGAAGGATATTTAACTACACTTTCATTGCCCGCTAAGTTGCAATTAAAAGCAGGTAAATTCAGGGAGGCAGTTGGCAGAATAAATCCAACGCATCCGCACGCATTGCCGTTTATTGATCTGCCTAATGCGTATGTAAATTTATTTGGTGAAGAAGGTTTGAATGACGAAGGCGTATCATTAAGCTGGCTTATTCCCAACAAAGCATTTTACCAGGAAGTCATTGTTCAAACTACTTCGGGTTTCTCTGAATCACCTGCATTTGCAAGAAGCGAGGGTAATCATTTTGTTTACCTCGGTCATCTAAAAAACTTTTTCACACTCAGCGATAATGCAACGCTTGAGTTAGGCATAACAGGCATTTCCGGTCCCAATGATTCTGTACGCATAACTAATATTGCTGCAGGCGATCTTACCTATAAATGGAAGCCTGTTGCTATGAATACTTATAAATCACTTACATGGCAAAGCGAATTTTATTTCAGTCATAATAATCAAACAGCGAATATTTCAACTAATGCAATTGGCTTGTATTCTTTCCTTCAATACCAATTAGCAAAAAGAACATTTCTTACAGGACGGTATGATTTTGCTGAGAAACCTTATAACAGCTCAATAAAAGAACAGGCATATTCACTAACATGGGGTTGGTATGCAACTGAATTCTCTAAAATGGAAGTGGAAGCTAAAACAACAGACGACAATATCGGATCGAGGTTTTACCAGGCCTGGTTAAGGTGGATCTTTGTAATTGGCGCACATGGTGCACATCAGTATTAATTTGAAAATATATCAATTGAAAATTTGAAAATAAAGTATATGAAAAGAGTTTCGATAATAACGTTGTTTGCGTTCATTTTCTTTTATGCAAATGCAGGCGCAATTAAAGTAGTTACTACGCTTACAGATTTAAGAAGCATCACAGAACTGATTGGTGGCGATAAAGTATCTGTAACATCTATAGCAACCGGGTATCAAAACCCGCACTTTGTAGATCCAAAGCCCAGCTATATTATCAGTTTATCAAACGCTGATATGTTTGTAACAGTTGGTCTTGATCTGGAAACAGGCTGGTCTCCGCAATTGTTATCAAGTTCAAGAAACACTAAAATTCAAAAAGGTTCCGCGGGTTATGTTGATGCATCTGATGGCGTTGGTTTATTGCAGGTGCCTACGGCAGCAAACCGTGGTGAAGGAGACATTCATATTTTCGGAAATCCGCATTACTGGCTTGATCCTTTGAACGGAAAAGTTATCGCAAGAAATATTGCAAATGGTTTGGAAAGAGTTGATCCATCCAACAAAGCAATGTATGAATCTAACCTTCAAATTTTTTATAAGAACATTGATGATAAATTAAAAGAGTGGCAGGCAAAAATGGCACCATTCAAAGGCGCTAAAATTATTGCTTATCACAACGAGTGGGTTTATTTTGAAAAACGTTTTGGTTTGCAGATCGTTGATTTTATGGAACCGAAACCAGGCATTCCTCCAACACCTTCTCAGTTGGTAAAAGTTATTAATGAAGTGAAACCAAACGGTATTAAAGTCATAATTTCATCACCATATTTCGCCACCTCTTCATCTGATGTAGTGGCAAAACAAACCGGTGTGAAAGTATTGACCATGGCAACTTCAACCGGTGCATTTCCGTCAGTAAAAAATTATTTTGATGTATTTGACTATGATATAAACCAGTTAACAGCAGCATTGAAGTAACGACCTCACCCCAAACCCCTCTCCAAAAAAGAGGAGTAAAAAAATAGTTATATAAAATCACAGATTATGTTTGATATGTTCCAGTTACCTTTTATGGTACAGGCTTTTACAGCAGCAATTGTAACAGGTATATTGCTCTCTTATCTCGGCGTTCATGTTGTAGGCAGGGGAATAGTTTTTGTTGATCTTGCACTCGGGCAAATTTCTTCTCTTGGTGTTGCATTCGGGGCTTTTATAGGGATAGGTCTTACTTCAATTCCCCTTATTTTTACTTTGGTTGGCGCATTGCTTATGTCGTTCATTAATATTCGTGATAAAAGGCTAAAGCAGGAAGCGGTCATTGGTATTTTGTATGCATTTACTTCGTCATTAACTGTACTGCTTATTTCCAAAACACCACATGGTGATTCAGATATACAGGAAGTCTTATTCGGAAGTATTCTGTCGGTAAGCTGGGAACAAATAACAACATTAGGAATTGTTTTTGGCGCAATAGCTTTAATGCATCTTGTGTTTTTCAAGAAGTTTTTTGTGTTAACGGAGTCATTTGAAAATGGCGAGAATCATCTCGTAGGCATCTTCAACATCTGGAATTTTCTATTTTATATTTCAATAGGTTTAGCTATAGTTTTTGCTGTAAAAATAAACGGTGTGATCCCTGTTTTTTCGTATCTCATCATACCGGCAGTATCTGCTATACTTATCTCGAAGAAAAAAGTAACCGTAATAATAATTGCTTTCATAATAAGCATACTTGCAGGTTTTTTTGGCCTGAATTTTTCTTTTCACTACGATTTTCCTGCAGGCTCTTCAATCGTTACTGTATTGGGAATTATTTTTATTATAGCAGCCATATACAATGTTATAAAAGGTTCAATTAAAAAAGTAAAACAGGTTGCCTGAGAAGCTGTCTAAAAATCAATACGTGTAATACCAACAGAAGTTTTCATAGCATCTTCGTTACGTCGCAATCCTTTCATCTTTTATAAAAATGGCATCTTTCGGGTTCAGGTGCATTGTTGCAAACAAAATTTAAACAGCTTCTAAGTTCAGGTAAAATTTTCTGCATGCGTAAATCATTAAAAACTGTTTGCCGTAAATATTTTAGTGAGTGCCAGCACCTTCGCTTAGATCTACGCTTCGGTAAAAGCTGAATAACGTTTAGAACGTACAAGTGAGTGACACAACGGAAGCCTCATAGTATTACTGCAGCCAGTTACACAAAGTAATCACTGTAATTTTTCAAACCTTGGCGCAGTAGTTAAAAGACTTCACCAAACAGTTCTTATTGTTTTAAGAACTGTGTTCTTTGAATAACATTACCGGTGATCAGCAATACGTAATACATACCCTTACTTAATGATGAAATATTTACACCTGCAATATTATTCCCTTGATTATTTACAGTATTGCTATAAATTAATTTGCCTGATATATCGGTAATTCTAAGTTCCGCTTTACTTGTGTTTTGCATATTGAATGAAACAAATAATTGATCTTTTGCAGGATTAGGATATACTTTTAAGCCACCCGCATTTAGTGCTACAGGTACTATTTTAGAATAGGTATATGATCCATCCTTATCGATTATTTTTAACCTGTAATAGATTTTAACTGCTGTAATTTTTTCAATATTGTCTGAATACACATAAGAATTGTTACCTGTAACGTTTTTGGCTGGTATATCGCCGAGGCTCGTAAAGTCAGCACCATTGAAGCTGCGTTGTACCGTAAAATGGGAACTGTTTATTTCGTTAGCAGCCTTCCAGTTTAAGTTAACTGCATTATTATTTTTAGTGGCGGTAAAAAGAAGCAGTTTTAGTGGTAACAGGCAGGATGCAGAATAGAAATAAGTTTCCCTTGTACTATTCACCCAGTTATTTATAGTAGTAGACCAATACTGGGCAACATGTTGGTATAAGGTTCCGTCACTGTTATTTTGGTAAGTGTTCTGGTTATATTTTTCAAAATCAAACCCATCCCATATTTCGCCTAAAACATTACTTACAAAACCGTAATTATCATAAGAATTAGTGTATTGCCAGTGATTAACCCATTGGCTTGTTTGCCAGTCTTGGTTTATATAAAAAAATAATTTACCTGCGTCAGTGTAAGTGTATATAGATTGCATATAAAATTGCCACAGACCTGTAGTTTGATTCCACAAAGTTGTTCTGGCTGTATCAATCGTTTTTCGGTTATTATAAATAAATGCGTTTTTTGAATAATTATCCCACGAAGCTATAGTGGTATTCCAGTTTTGATTAATTGTTTGTTCAATACGGCCATCACTATTATTAATGTTTATTGCAAGAGAAGCATTTTCAAAAGGACGATCTGCATATGAAAGTTGTATCAATATAGAATCAGCGTAGCCATTATTATCATAGGTATAACTGGTGGATGTGTAATTACTCCAGTGGTCAAAAGACCAGGTTTGCCCCACTATGGAGAGGGTTTTAAAAGAAGCATCATAAACATAGGTATGCCTGTAATTATTAGTCCACGAATTATTGAACCAAAGCTGGGTCAAAATTTCACTGATGTATTTTCCACTTACATAGCTATACGCCCCCATTGTATAATCTACCCATTTACCTGTTGCAGCATCCCAGTTCTGGTTTAATGCAGTTTTTAACCTGCAATCCGCATCATAATTATTGATCGTTCTTGAATGGTTTTGCCAGGCAGTGCCATTCCATATTGCATTTACAAGTGTATCAAGTTTTGAATTTTGAGCAATAAGGCTTGCAGCATTAAGAAACACGATAATGGTGAGGATGAAATGTTTCATTGAAATGGTTTGATCAATACTAATTAGAATTGTTGAAAAGCCTTATGGCGGTTTTAAAATAAATTATTTGAGTACAAGCATAGGATTCCATGGCATCGTCCCTTGCGTCGCAATCACTTTATCATTTGTACAAATAGCAGCTTTTGGCTTATCCAAAATCAGTAAACTAAATTTACACAGTTTCTCATAAAGTGAAAATATATTTAGAAATGTTACAAGCCTTGCGTGTCACCATGCACCACCTTCGATTCGGTAAAAGCCCAATAAAGTTCAGAACGTACAAGTGAGTGACACAACGGAAGCGTCATAGTTGTCCATATGCCGGGACAAAAAATTCTATTACCTATTTTATTTTTTTTCACAAATGCTGACTGCCTTTTTTAATATGCAGAAGCGGGTGGAATTTCGGCAGCCCGTGAAAAAGAAACAAGGTATTGTTGCTGGTAAGTGGCCGCTTCTTTTTCTTTATGTTGTGCAACAAGGCTTTGGTATAAGCCCAGCAGGCTCCAGCCCGTACCGGGATTGTATTCCTGATCTTTACGATAAACTTTTTCGGCCAGTTTTGGCTGATTCATTTGCAAAAGAAATGCGCCGAGATACTGTCGTGCAGGAAGCATCCAGTCTCTCGGCTCAGCATAAATCATTTTGTCTTCAACGCCGATCGCTTTTTGTATTTCGTTTATTGCGGCTCTATACTTCTTTTCTGCAAAAAGTATATTGGCACTTAATATATTTTCTGCAATTACAGCGGCTTCATAGGGAGTATTGAATGGGTAGTCGCGGACTTTCAAAATGGTATCAATTTCTTTTTCACGAAGCGCGGTAAGCTGTTGCTGAGCCACCTCAAAATTACCCTCATGTGTATATGCCATTCCTTTTGCGAAGTTGTATAAGATGCCTGCATAAGTCCACTGATCATTTGGCCTGGCAGTATCAGCAATAATTTCCTGCCACTTACCAAGCCGCACCTGTGTTATCTGTGGCAGCATATACAGGTATTGACCGCCTGTATTCGTGTAATCAGGCTTAAGCACAGTTCTGCACCTTTCGGCAAAAGACATAGCTTCTTTATACATTCCACCGCTTAAGGCACAATATGCGCCCACTGCAAAATAATGCGCTGCATGTGCAGAAAGTTTTACATTGTTTGCCAGCGATTTATAGTTAACAAGATCTGCATCAGCTTTTTCATTAACATCTACGCCGGTTGCATATAAACCGGATCTTTCATATTCATGGCTCGACATATGAATCATGTGTGCCACGCCGGGGAATAAATTTTTAAGTGAGTCTGCACTTGAAAGCGCCACCTGCGGATTACGGGATGCTTCCGTAACATGAACATGATAATGCAATGCGCCGGGATGCCGCGGATCATTTTTCAAAATACTTTCGCAAAGCGTGACCAGTTCATCTGTCCATGGCTGTGCTGAACCATCGGGGTTCCAGAAATTCCATGCGTGGATGAGCATAACGGCATCTATGTATAACGCTTTTATATCGTTATCATCAGGGTATTTTAGCATCAGTTGTTTCATGCCTTCGGCATAAGCTTCATTTAATTCTTTTCTTTGAGCATCACTTGTATCATTGATATTGTAACGCATTTGCATTACAGCGATCAGTTCTTTTTCTTTTGGCAAAGCATAAGTGGCTACCTTATTCATTTCTATTACAACACCCGGTACATTTTTACCCATTGCATATCCGTAAGATGAATTATAGCCCGGGCCCATTGCCAGCGCCTGCCCCCAGTAAGCCATTGCACAGTTGTTATCGAAACGTGCCGCTTCTTTAAAAGAAGCAATGGCTTCACGTGCATGATAGCTGTAATACATGGTGAGCCCCTGGTTAAAGTAAAACTGGGCACTATCATCCGTAGTATTCACCTTATAAAAATGATTGCCCCAGCCAGGCATTACAGTAATATACTTACCATTTTCTTCAGGGTAAAAATCTTCTGTTGCAGTAGCGGCACAGCCTATGATATTTTGTTTGCCGGAGAAGGGAGGTTTATTCCTTGTATGTGCTTTTGTACCGGTAAAAATTATTGCAAGAAAAATGAATACGTAGCAATTGGTAATGATATTCATAATGCAGGAATTTATATTAAAGATAGAAAAGCTGGGTAAGAACTTGTTGGGAAATATCTGGCAGGCAAAGCACCAGTTGGTCTAAGAATTTGTATTATTAACCCGCATACTTGCGCCGGAATATTTACTGAACCAGGAAAGGCGATAAGTCAAAAAATATTTTTAATGCATGCAACGTTATCATCACAGATGTTCTCAGGTATAAAAAATGATATGGTACGCAATATTTTTTTATTATTTGTTTTATGCTTTCTGCTATTTCCCGCAGCATGCAAAAAAGAAAACACACACGCTGAGAACATGATAAGTGGGCTACAAAACTTACCCGGTATTTGGGAATTGCGCTCAGCCAAAGGTGGCTATGCCCCGGGATTTGGCGGCGATTTTACTGCGGGCAATGGAACAAAATGGAGTTTTACAGACAGCACCTACAAGCGATACAGCAAAGGCAACTTTTACGATAGCGGCATCTATAAACTTTCCAGTGGAATTAACCCGGCAACATCCACAACAATGAATGCTATGTTACTTAACAGCGATACTATTCTCCCCTTTTATTTTCATATAGCAAACGATACGCTTACCCTGTATGTTGGCGTAATTGAAGCAGACGGCATTATGGATAAATATGTGCGTATAGAAAACCCATAGAAGCTGTTTAAAAGTTAATACTTGTAATACCGGCAGCGGTTTACATAGCATCTTCGTTAAGTCGCAATCCTTTCATCTGTAGTGCAAATGGCATCGCCTGGCTGTCAATGCAGGGCTGCAAACAAAATTTAAACAGTTTCTAAGTGGCACTGCATAAATCAACAGACTTCTTCCCCCCATTTTATTAAGTACGCCAGCGCACATTGACAACCATGCATACTTGCGCCAGTACCAGAAACAGTGCGAAAAAAATAATAACGCTGCACATTGCCGCTCAAAGTACAGAACGTACAAGTGAGTGACACAACGAAAGCTTAATAGTATTTCAAAAGCTGGCTACATAAATATTCTTTGTGCATTGCACTTTTGCACTTTCCCTTCTCCTGCTCAGCTATCCATGCAGGCTTTGTGCGCAGTTTATGGCATATAGGTACCGTTCAGGAAAGTGTGTAAGTGGTTAACATCTGGAAGGGTAAATAATAAAAAGCCGCAGAATAACTTTCCTGCGGCTTTTAGGTTGTATCCCTTTTTAACTGTTATCTTATTTTACGATGATGGCGTATTTTTCCTTTAACGTACCCAATGTACAAACAACGTAATAATTGCCTGGCGGTATATTGCCTAAATGGAAATGGCCGTTATTCAATCCTTTGTCTGCTGTCATTTCTGTTTCTGTAATAAACTTGCCGTTGCCGTTGTAAAGCTGCATCAGCATTTTACCTTCTTTATCTGCATTGAACTGCACCATCAAATGGCCCGATGTTGAAACCGGGTTCGGGCTAAGGCTTGTAATGAGTTTGTTTGCTGCTGCCGGTAATGCAACCATTTTTATTTCAGATAATTCGCTGTTTCCTTTTGTGTCAACCATCATTATCTGGTAGTAAACATACCTTGCATTATTGGCTGCATTCTCATCAACAAAGCTGTGCAATTGTACGCCATTCGCGTTTACAGATGGCCTTACTTTGGCTACTTCTGTAAAATTATTTGCATCGGTGCTGCGCTGGATAGAGTAGTAAGCAATGTCTTTCTCTGTTTTTGTTTTCCAGTTAATAACGGCCCTGGCCTTATCGGAAAGGTTAACCGAAACATCTGATAACCCTGCAGAAAGCGCTGCTGTTACATTAATGGTACCATTCATGGCGGGTGCGTGTATGGTACAAACAAATTTATAAAGACCCACATTGGTAACAATATATTTGAAACTCTTATGCGCAGAATCCATAAGGGATGTCCAGGATGAAGAGCCAACCGGCACACTGGTTGAAGTGGTATTGTGTATACCGTTTACCCATTTAAAAATGAGTGTATCGCCCACTTTTGCATTAATGGTTTTCGGGCTAAAGGCAAAGTTCTTAACTTTTACAGTTATTTTGGTAGCAAAAATTGCAGTAAAGCTGAAAAGTAAAAAGGCCGTAATGGATAGAATCTTTTTCATAAAATTTGTTTTTTTTAAATTTAAAATATGTTTGAAATAATTAAGGGCACGTTTTGTAAGGTGGCTGAATCCACCACCCTCGTGCAATGAAACTTAGTATATGGCAAAAAGGTTGCCTGCCAGGAAAAAATACAAATTGTGCAAATCTGCCTATTGCTGCATAAAGTTCAGCACGGACAAGAGCGCAACAGCTGTTCAAAAGCCGGATACAAAAATATTCCATAGTTTGTAAAGAGTGCACACTATATTTTGCCTGAACAAATGAAATTATTTTCAACTAAAACTTTACTACCTTAGTTAACTGCTATTTTATAATTATTATTCAATTCTAAAATTACCGCTATGATTATCGTTCATGATATTTTTATCTGCAAGCCTGGTAACGCCTCAAAGTTTGCAAAACTGTTTAAAGAAGTTATGGCTGACAATAATGACCTTGTTAACATTATGACTGACCTGACCGGCGATTTCAACAAAGTAGTAATGGTAACTAAACACGACAGCCTTACTGCTTACGAACAAAGTTTTCAGAAATACATGCAGGAGAGTGAAGAAATGAAAAAAATGAAAGAGAAAATGCAGGGCTATCATGATATGTATTTAACAGGTTCAAGGGAAATTTACCAGGTTTGGTAATCAACTTCCCAGTTGGTCTAAGTATGGTAATTGGTAGCGCAATTATGCCGACAGGCTTTTGCAGCGGGGCATGCTTGCGCAACATAGTATGCCCAAATTATAATTGCAAGGTGCAAATACGCCATTACACGTTGAGAACCCAGCATACGCCAGTATCCGGCCATTCAAGTTGCAAAAGTTACCACCAAGCAATAAGTATAAAAGCCATTATATTTTACCTAAACAAATGAAGTTTAAGCTAACCTCTTTCCGTATATCAAATTCCTTTACCTTTGCGGCTCGAAAAAATGAAGTTGGCTGTGTTTCCTGTTCAATAGTATTATAGAACGATGAAAGGATTGCGACGCAACAGGCGATCAATCAGGGAACAAAAGCTGGTATCATAAAATAACAATCAATAAATACAAATACAAAAGTCATGGCAGACTTAAGATTACAGAGAAACTTTGGTATTGCGGCGCACATTGATGCGGGCAAAACTACCTGTACAGAGCGCATTCTGTACTATACCGGTATGAGCCATAAAATTGGTGAAGTACATGATGGTGCAGCTACAACCGACTGGATGGAACAGGAAAAAGAAAGGGGTATTACTATTACCTCGGCTGCAGTTACCTGTTACTGGGAATTTCCAACCACACAGGGAAAAGCCTTACCCGATACCAAAAAATACAAATTCAACATTATTGATACCCCCGGCCACGTTGACTTTACCGTAGAGGTAGAGCGCAGTATGCGTGTACTGGATGGACTTGTTGCCCTGTTCAGCGCAGTTGATGGTGTAGAACCACAGAGCGAAACTGTTTGGCGTCAGGCCAACCGTTACAACGTACCGCGTATTGGTTTTGTAAATAAAATGGATCGTTCCGGTGCCGACTTCTTAAACGTTGTTAAACAGGTACGTGAAATGCTCGGTGCTAAATCGGTGCCTTTGCAATTGCCTATTGGTGCAGAAGATGATTTTAAAGGTGTTGTGGATCTTATTACCATGAAAGGTATTATATGGGATAATGAAACACAGGGTTCTACTTATAAAGAAATTCCAATTCCTGCTGATTTACAGGAAGAGTCAGAATACTGGAGAACACAATTGATTGAAGCTGTAGCTGAGTATGATGATAAGCTGATGGAAAAATTCTTTGATGATCCTAATACGATCACCGAAGATGAAGTACATGAAGCTGTGCGTAAAGCAACGATAGATTTAAGTATTGTTCCAATGCTTTGCGGTAGTGCATTTAAAAATAAAGGCGTTCAAACTTTATTAGATAATGTGGTTCGTTACCTGCCCAGCCCAATTGATGTGGGTGCAATTACAGGTACAGATCCCGATACCGGCGAAGAGATCAAACGTATGCCCGATGCAAAAGAACCTTTTGCAGCACTGGCTTTTAAAATTATGACCGATCCTTTCGTAGGCCGTTTGGCATTCTTCCGGGTTTATTCAGGTCATCTTGATGCAGGTTCTTATGTAAAGAATATGCGCAGTGGAAAGAATGAGCGTATCAGCCGTATCATGCAAATGTTTGCTAATAAACAGAACCCAATTCCCGAAATTGAAGCAGGCGATATTGGCGCTGCCGTTGGTTTTAAAGAAATAAAAACAGGCGATACTTTGTGTGATGAAAATCACCCGATCGTTCTTGAGAACATGTTTATTCCCGAGCCTGTTATCTCTGTAGCAGTTGAGCCTAAAACACAGGCAGATGTTGATAAAATGGGCATGGCAATCGCCAAGCTTGTTGAAGAAGATCCTACACTGCGTGTAAGAACAGATGAAGAAACCGGCCAAACAATTCTAAGCGGAATGGGCGAGTTGCACCTTGAGATTATCGTTGACCGAATGAAGCGTGAGTTTAAAGTGGAGATCAACCAGGGTAACCCGCAGGTGGCATACAAAGAAGCATTCAATGCAACTATTGCCACCCTGAAACCTTTCTCAATAGCAGGTACAAATTCACGGGGAATAGAACCGCCAAAAAGATTGTTTACAAACTGGTAATGTTCCTTAGGATTTGCAGCTAACCATTCT
>JANXWM010000316.1 GCA_025351145.1 Chitinophagaceae bacterium | reverse complement strand
AAACCTGGAAGAACTTAGCTTCAATGCCAACTGCACGGCACGACTTTGGTTTCGTTGAGTACAACAATCTTTTAATGCAATCGGCGGTTATAATGCCGATGGTCTGAATAAAGTGGAAGTATATGACCCCGCGAGTGATAGTTGGACAACAAAAACTCCTATGCCAACACCAAGAGGATATCTTGTTGTAGCAACAGTTTCGAATAAGATATATGCCATTGGCGGAATTACAGGCGGCGATCTGAATAATATTACATACTTAAAGGCGACAGAGGAATATGATCCCGCTTCAGATACCTGGACAGAAAAGGCGCCAATCCCTATAACAGCAATTCCGTTCAATAGTGTATTGGGAAATTTCTTTTTAACAGGTGCTGCAATTAACGGGAAAATTTATGTTGCCGTAGGATACTCGGAAGGAGATATACCTATATATATTTACGACCCTGCAACAGATACCTGGACCACCGGCAAAAGCATTAGTAAATTTAATAACGAACCTTATTTTTCGGTTGCTTCAAGTAGTCATTTCTACGTATTAAATGGTGATCATTTTTTACAATACTCACCTTCAGATGATGAATGGAGAGAACTGCCTTTACCACTAACGTCTATTTTAGGTTCGGTTTACGGTACATGCTTAGCTTCTAATAACGACAATATTTATTCTATCGGCGGATATATAAATGCTGCGGGTGCAGCAATAAATTCCGATGATGTTGAAATGTATAATCCCGCAAACTCCAAATGGAGTGAAGATTCGTCATTAAATACCGAAAGCAATTCTGCTGCTGCAGTAGTTTTTAAAGACAATCTTTATGTAGCAGGAGGAGCTTCTATCCAATCCAATTTCACAAATATTCCCATACAAAGGCTTGAAGTATTTCCGTTAAAATAAAGACATGAGGGCAATCGTTTTCATCATTCCAGAGGTATGCAATTTTTTTCTTCAAAAAAGAAACATCTCTTTCAAACTGATCTGTACCATTAAACCCAATCGCCGCTGTTCAGGTAGCCCTGCAGAAGACACTGAATAACGGGAGCAAAATAGGATCACTTTAATTCATTAATTATTGAGGAGCTTATCCAGTAAACATCCGGCAGTTCACTTGCACGGTTACTTCCGAAGAAAAGATATTTTCCGTCTGGCGACAAGCCTGCAAACCTTTCTGCTTTTGAAGAGTTGATCTTAGATCCCATATTTTCAGGTGCGCTCCATTTTCCATTTTCTTTAAAACAGATATACAGATCTATACTGCCAATTCCTCCTGCACGATCTGATTCGAAGATGAGAAAACTTTCATCAGGAGCAACTAAAGGTCCGTCAACATAACTGCCGTCATTGATAGTTGTATTCAATGGTTCAGGTGGTGCGTACTTACCATTATTGAATTTTGAGAAATATATTTTCCACAAACCTTTTCCATTAACAACTTCACGCGCAGAAAAAAATAAGTTCCCGGTCCTTGATAAAGAATGCGCATACTCAAAACCTTTTGAAACAGAAGAATCAACAGGAACAGGCATTCCCCAACTATTTCCTTTACGCTCAACAACCCACAACGCAATATCCTTTGCAGGCAAACCTGAAGGCAATAATCTGCGTGAACTAAAAAAAAGTTTCTTTCCATCACAGGAAAAAAATGGATAAAAATCATCATGTTTTTTATCTGCAAAGGAAGGCGCATGAGGTTGAGACCATGTGTTTCTTTCCATTGTCATTTCCAACAATCTTGCAGGCTTATTCATTTCTACAACAGTCCAAAGAACCGTTTTACCATCGGGAGAAAAAGCCGGGGCACTGTGTTCATATAATTCAGTTGAGATAATATCTTTTGCAAAAACGACGGCTTCATTACCCGGAGGCTGTTGTCCAAAATATGCTCCTTGTAAAGCTGTTGTATTTTCCTGTGCGTTTACAGAATCAACAGGAACAAAAAAGAAAAAGGATAAAATAGTATTTGCAATGCAAGTACAGATCAGTTTCATTTGGCAGTATTTTACTTATCTAGAAAAGGATTAATTAATACTGCACAAGAAACTATTTTTATAACAATAAAAACTACGAATTATTACTGGCGGCAGCCGGTTATGTAATTTTAGCAGAATGCGGATTTTAATTCCAATGTTATTTTGACCTAAGCTGTAGTAATGCTATTAAGCATCCTTGTGTCACTCACTTGTGCTTTCGGCTTTGTATGGCAACATTGGCTGCGTAATAAATATTTTACAATTAACTCAAACAGCTTCTTGTACCAACCGGGTAATTATTACCAGCAACCCCTTTCACAGAAAGGTTTTTATCTTTAGTTCCAGGTCGCCCTGCGGAAGACCTGGAACAACGGAGCACCCCTCAGTCTTGCGCTAGTGTTTGACATTCTTAGACCAAATGGAATAGAAAGCAGAAATTTAATTAAATTTGAAGAAAAATTTATGGCAATCTCTAAAAAACAGGTCATAGAAACAATTAATGCAATGACTGAAGAAGAATTTAAAGATATTGACGTGCTGCTTGAAAGAATTATGATCCTTGAAAAAATTGAAAAAGCAGAAAAAAATATTGCAGCGAATGAAGTATATACAACAGAAGAAGCCAAAGAAAAATTATCAAAATGGCTTCAATAATATGGACGAAAGAAGCGCTGCATGATATTGAGAGTATCGCAGATTTTATTAGTAAGGATTCTGAATTTTATGCAAAGCAGTTTGTACAAAAGTTAATTGCTGCTACCCTGAAACTTGAACGCTACCCCGGCATTGGAAAACCGCTTCGCGAATTACCCGGTTCTGTTTACAAAGAAATTCTTTATAAGAAGTACAGAATTATATACAGGTTCAATGAAGAATATGTTTATATAATAAGCGTCCATCATTCAGCAAGGCTTCTTGAAAACAACGACAGTTTTAGAAACTTTTTTGAAGAATAAGTTTTAAAATCTATCTGCTAATTTTTTTTCGATGCCTCAATGCCAAGGTTCGTGTCCTCACGAACCTTTTAATTTCAATGAATAAATGCGTATTTTATTATATGGATTATTTTATACAAAACAGGAAATCACATATCGAAATTGGTAAGGTTTATTTCTGGACTGCCACTATAAACAATTGGTATAAATTAATGCAGGATGATGCTGTAAAACAAATTATTACAGACTCATTAAAGTTTTTATCCGACAATGGCAAAATAGATGTGTATGGATTTGTAGTTATGCCAAACCATATTCACCTCATTTGGAAAATAAATGAAATGAATGGTAAGGAAAGTTCACAGGGCTCTTTCTTGAAATTTACGGCACATGCTTTTAAAAAATATCTTAAGCTGAATAATCCCGGTTTTCTTAATTTATTTGCAGTTGAAGCTGAAAATAAAAAATATGAATTCTGGCAAAGGGATTCATTGGCTTTTGAATTAACACAAAGGAAAACTGCATTACAAAAGCTTAATTACATGCATAACAATCCATTGGCAGAACGCTGGCAATTGTGTAACGATCCTGTAAAATATTATTATTCCTCCGCGAAATTTTATGGGACAGGTATTGATGATTTTGGTTTTTTGAAACATATTATGGATGTATTTTGATTGCCAAGGTTCGTGTCTCCACGAACCTTTTTTATCATTTTTTATTCCGGTGCGTGGGGACACGCACCGGGGCATCCTTAATTTTATTTTGCGGACACGAACCAAGGCTAAGTCTCCACGACCTTGACTCGTCCTAAAAAAAGTTTACAGGTTAATAATTAAATCCTGAAATAAAATTACACTTGGATACTAATCCTAAAATTGACTTACAATGATGGGATCCTTCTTGTAATAATTCTTCCATAA
>JANXWM010000311.1 GCA_025351145.1 Chitinophagaceae bacterium | reverse complement strand
ATAATGATTGGGGGTTATTCATTATTCAGTTCAAGAAAAATAAGTGATGAAGATGATGTAATAGATCCCATCAGCGGCAAACCGGATGCCGCTGCATTCTTTGGAAATGCGCCCTGCATGGGAAGCAAATGGGGACTGCATTATATTAAGGAACTAAAATATTTTATCAGCAACACTGGCTTCGACATTTTTGAAAATGATGGCCCATACCCCGGTGATGTTTGTGCATCTATAACGCATCCGGGACATAAAGGTTTGGATGATTCGCAGTGGAAGCAAATGGAACTGCAAAAAGGTTTATACCATTGGTGCAGTGAACATGGTGTGTATGTAAATGCGCCCGACTGGTATTTTTTAGATGGAACAAATAAGATCGCTATCGGTTACCGCGAAGTAAATTTCTCCCTGCCACGCGAACAGCAAATGATACTCAACCGCCAGAATATTTATGATGGATTATGGGAGAAAACACCATCGATGAGTTGGGGTTTTGTGCCGCTTACGAAATACCAGGGCGGTGGCCCGGAAGCTGTGCTGGAGCCACTTTCAGAACATTTAAAAGATTACCAGCAACTCATGATGCAATACTACGGTGCCGGTGTACAGGCATGTTACCGCGGCCCGAGATTGTACGACACGGAAACAACAAAAGAAGCGGTAACCAATACCATTACCTGGTACAAAAAATACCGCGACATTCTTAACTCAGATATCATTCACCTGCGCCGTGCAGATGGCCGCGACTGGGATGGCATACTGCATATAAACCCACAACTCAAAACAAAAGGATTGCTCATGTTATACAATCCGCTGAAAGAAAAGATCACCAGAACCATCATGGTGCCATTGTATTATACCGGGTTAACAAACGTTGCCCAACTTAAAGAAAAAGAAGGCACAGTAAAGCCTTATAAACTCAATAGGAATTACGAAATAGAATTAACCTTCAGCATTGAACCGGAGAGTTATACATGGTTTGTGATTGAGTAATATTTGAAATAAATACATAACCGCAGCGGCGCGAAGGCTGAGAGAACAGCCCTTTGCGTCTCTCCGTCTCTGCGGTTAAAATCTTCGCTTAAATCTACGCTTCGGTAAAGCCGCCACGCATTCCCAAAGTACAAGAGTGCGACGCAAGAAAAGCTTCATAAATGATCTTCAGTTTGGTACATAAAAAAAGACGGAAATAAATCCCGTCTTTATAAGTTAACCGTGAATACTTTTTTAAACGAGCATGCGCAAAGGCTCTTCCAGCAAGCTTTTCAGCGTTTGCAGAAATGCAGCTCCGGTAGCCCCATCAACTACTCGGTGATCGCAGCTAAGGGTAACTTTCATTACATTGCCCGGCACAATTTGTCCGTTCTTTACCACAGGAATTTGCGCAATTCCACCCACCGCAAGTATGCAGGAATCGGGCGGATTAATGATTGCCGTAAATTCATCTACGCCAAACATACCAAGGTTCGAAATAGTGAAAGTGCTGCCTTCCCAATCGGCAGGCTGCAGCTTTTTATCTTTGGCACGCTGTGCATAATCTTTTACTTCGGCACCAATCTGGCTCAACGATTTTGTATCGGCAAAACGCACAACCGGCACCAGCAAACCTTCCTCCACCGCAACAGCCACACCGATGTTGATGTGATGGTTGTAACGGATCTTATCGCCCAGCCAACTGCTGTTCACTTTAGGATTTTGTTTTAGTGCAACAGCAACCGCTTTAAGCACCATATCGTTAAAGCTGATCTTGGTTTTGCTTACTTCATTTATTTTAGCACGTGCTGCAACGCAGGCATCCATGTCAATACTCATAGTTACATAAAAATGCGGTGCGGTAAACATGCTTTCGCCAAGGCGCCGTGCTATTACTTTGCGCATCTGCGATACAGGTACTTCATCAAAACTAACCTGACCGGCTGGTGCTGAAACAACTGCCGGTTTAGCAGCAAGTGTGGCTTGTTCTGGTGCAGCAGGCTCAGCAGGAGCAGTTGCCTGTGCCGCTGCCGGAGTATATGAATCTATATCGCTCTTTGTAATTCTTCCATTATCGCCGCTGCCTTTTACATAGCGCAGGTCAATGCCTTTTTCTTCAGCCATTTTCTTTGCCAGCGGTGATGCAAAAATTCTTCCTTCATTTATAACCTCGGGCTGGGCTACAGGCGCAGCAACGGCGGTTGCC
>JANXWM010000289.1 GCA_025351145.1 Chitinophagaceae bacterium | reverse complement strand
GTCCTCAACACTGTTCGGTTCAAAGTCCCGCAGGTATTCTTCTGGTATTAATATCTTTAATACCTCTTCATTAAATGATAATTGTTTCTTGTTCGGCATTACGCTAAGTTACTCTTAGCACCTCAAAGTATTAATTAGCCTTTTTTTGGAAGTCAATAATATTGTATTTTTGCAACAGTCTCCTGAGACTTGTATTCTCCACGCTTCTTACTCTTCGACAAGCCCGCGATTTCCGTTTTAAACTTAAAAGCAATTGTGCAATGAATAGTTTCTGGGCTGTCAATAAAATTGACAATACAACTTCGGAAATCCTTTTATACGGATATATAGGTCTTGATGATGTTAAAGCAAGTGATTTCGTAGCGGCATTAAAAGCGCTTGAAAAAACTTCAAACAAAATCAATGTAAGGATTAATAGCGGCGGTGGAAGCATATTCGAAGGGATAGCCATATTTAATGCAATACGAAACAGCACTTCGGAAATAACGGGGTATATAGATGGATTAGCTGCAAGTATGGCAAGTATCATAGCAATTGCTCCTAAGAAAGTATATATGAGCAAGGCAGCCATGCTAATGACACATCGCGCCAACGGTGCGGTAATTGGAAATGCAAATGACCTCAGGAACTATGCTCAACTCTTAGAAAATCTGGAAGCCACACTTAGTGATATCTATTCAAAGAAAACAGGTATTTCAAAGCAACAGGCAATGTTAAAATACATGGGTTCAGAAGATAAATGGTTTACTGCAAATGAAGCATTACAGGAAAAAATAATTGATGGCATATATGATTCACCTGTTGCACAGGCTCCCCTAAATATAAGAAATGAAATGTCGCTTGTGAGCTTTTATAGTGCATCGCTGCAGCCTTCAAATCGTGTACAAATACCTAATCTTTTATTACCGGAACACGAGCAGAAAAGAAAAGAGGAAATATATAAAAGTGAAAATGTCAATGAGCTTATACAGGAAGCTTTATCGGAGAATAACATAACAAAGGAACAAGCAGACATCCTGCGCGAACAATGGCAGGGCCAACCGGAAAAATTAATACCCATCCTTGATGAAATGGCAAAACTGCGTATTAACTATCTGATGAATTTAGACTGGGATGAACTTGATAAAAAAGGATTAAATGCCGAATTGTTGAACAAGTTCAAAGCTGGTTTTGAAATAAAATGGTTCTTGCAATTCGGAAAACAATATAAAGGAGAAAAACTGCCGAAAGATGCTCAGCCGGCCGATTATATTAATTACAATGATTTGATAGATTTTGCAGTAAACTGGAAATATATTAGTCAGGAAACGGGGGATGAATGGAAGCAAGGGAAGGGTATAGGTGCAAGCGTGGGTATGGTACTCGAAAAAATTACAAGCGCACCACTAACCTTTTTACAAAAGTATGAAAACATGACCTGGGAAGAATTGGACAAATGTGACGGCGTTTCTTATCTGAAAGAGTTTTCTTACCCGCTGTATAAGAAGAAGTTTTTTGACCGGTTTGGTGTTTATCCCAGGGAAGACGAATAAAAAAATTACAAACTTTAAAAAATAAAACAATGGACATACTTATCCACTTTAATGAGCAGGCATTCAAAAACGATGTTCAGGCAAATACGCGTGCGGTGCCTTATTTACAAAACTTAGTTGAGGTTTATAATGCATTGGGATTAGAAAAACTAAAACCAAAAGAGTTTTCGCGACTGCTATTAAACACAGAAGAATTGATTTTTGATAAATTGACAGGAGGGAAAGAAGTTTCTATTGCAGGTATAAAAGTTCATAAGAAAAAAGCATTAGAAATACTTCAAAAACCGGATGGCTATGAAGCGCTGTTGATAGCAGTTAATGAAGTATTAGAAACTTTCAAAAGTGGCGTTCCAGGTTCGGCAATTGTCCTTAATTCGAGTTCCATATCGCACAGGTTCGATGTTGACGAAAATGCCAATATAATTTTAAAGCAATCATATATTGATGAACTTGAGAGAGGCCATAAACGTTATGCAAAAAGCGACAAAGCCAAAAAGTTGTATGAGTTTGCAAATGCCATCATTAAAACGTGTGAAGATCATGGAGTAATGGAAATGATAAATCATAATCCTAATGGCATTGTCGGTGCGATCAGAGACATCCTTGAAGGCGGCGGCGGTAAACCATTAACGATACGTACACAAGGCATACTTAATTTAAACTGAGAAAAATATGTCTATGGTGGGTATTTTTTGGATTACAACTTTAAGGTTGTGGTTTATTTAAATGAAATTATTAAATCAATATGCGTGGTAGCAAAACGCTGTTTAATGACATATTTTCTGAATCAAAAACCAAGAAAACCGGGAAGGGACGCAGCAAAGAAATGCATACAGCCCGCAACAGTTGTTTGATAGACAGATATTATTATTTAGGACAGTTTACAAAGTACAAATATGAAGTTGTTATAGGAGTTTTAAGCCAGGAGTTTTTTTTAAGCACTGTAACAATCCCCGAAATAATTGACGGTTGTTATGAGCAGCTTAAGGATTTAAAAAAGCGACAGCCCGGCATTAAGTACTTCAAAGGGAAATGGCCGCATTTAGTCTGGGAGAATTTCAATTTATCATTAAATAATTCAAGTAAAAAAGGAAAAGTTTTGGATAGTAAATAAGTTAGACGCTGCAACTGCTGAAATCCTGTTGTACGGTTATATAGGGCTCGAAGAAATAACATCAAATGCATTTGTTAAGGAATTAAAAAGCCTTGAGAAAATCGCATCAAAAATAAACCTCAGAATAAACAGCGGCGGTGGTAACATCTTTGAAGGTATTACGATGTTTAACGCTATCCGAAACAGTAAAGCTGAGATTAGAGCTTATGTAGATGGATTGGCAGCAAGCATGGCTACCGTTTTAGCATTAGCCCCTCAAAAGGTATATATGAGTAAGGCGGCTATGTTTATGACACATCGCGCCAATGGGTTTTGCTCCATTGACAGTAGATGAGTACAGCAGGCTATTTAAAGAGAAGGATGAGCTTCTTTTTGATAAAATGACTAATGGTGAAGAAGTATCTATTGCTGGTTTAAAAGTGCATAAGCATAAAGCAATTGAGATATTACAGAAGCCGCAAGGTTACCAAGAATTCATGACCTGCTATGAAAGTACCCTTCAATTGCTTGCATCCGGCAATCATCTGGGAAACCGCTTAAATGCTTCTACCGTCATTGATCAATTTGAATTAAATGAAGATGGCAAGGTGGTTATTAAACAGTCCTTTATTGAACAGCTCGAAAAGAGGGTTAAAAAATTTGCAACTTCTGAAAAGGCAAAAAAAATGTACCTTCTTGCTGATGGCATAATCGAAAAATGAAAAGAACTAAATGCATTGAGCGTAATAGCGAATGACCCCAACGGGCTTATTGGTATTTTAAGAGAAATAATAGAGGGCGGCAACGGGAAACCACTTGCTATAAAAGTGCAGGGTATCATCAATTTGAATAATTAATAACGTTCACACAGGTTTTAAATTTTAAACACTAATAAATCATGACAACCGAACAATTTTCTTTAAAGTCCATGAGACTTAAAGACAAAGAAAAAACCGAAAAAGCAGAACAGGAAATCTGTGAAGCGTATGCGCAAGAAAAGTACACCAATGAACAATTGGAAAAACTATCCAAAGAAAATAAAGGTCTATGGTATTTAATTGTATGGAATGAAGCGGGCACAGCGGTTGAGGCTATGGCATTGATGAGACCTATAACGAGGGTTATACTTGGTTATGCAACTACAAAAATGACTGATTCCGGTTTGTATGGTTTTTTAGAAGCTGCCATGCGTGAATGTTGGGTTGACGGCGATGAAAGAATTCTGGATGATGACGAGTTCTTTTTACCAGCATCAAACAGTTTTAATAAAATTGTTGAAGGAAAAAAATCAAGCTTACTAAAGCGCTAAGCGATGCAGAAGAAAAAGCCGGGGATGACCTCTCCGGCTTTTTGGAAACAGTAGTTGAATATTATACAGGGCAACCTGCATCGCACCTGACAGACGAAGCCCTGGCAATGAAAGTAGCACATATAAAAAATATCCGCAAAAGTGAAGCAGAAAATACAGTTACAGAACAGCTTCAACGATTGTTCAATGGTTAACCGAATTCTCATTTTTAATAGCTTAAAATGAACAGCAATACACTTGAATTTTTTGTCAGGATGCGTGATTTTATGAGTTCACCAATGACAAAATTGGGAGTAACGTCGCACAAGGTTTTTACCGGCATGAATAGTGATCTTGACAACACAACTAAAAAGGTAAATACCCTGCTTACGAATTATGAAAAGTTAAACGCTTCATTGAACAAAGGAGTTCGAAATTCATCTTCGGGAAGTTTTAATTCGATAAATAACCTACTTGGCATGGCAGGCATTGGTTTAGGCACAGGTGCAGCGGTTGGCTTCGCAAAAAGTAGTGTAATGTCCGCTATGAATTTCGGTGCTACCAGTAAAAGTTTTGAAGTACTTACGGGAGACGCATCAAAGGGGAAAGGACTTGCTAACGAGTTGAACAAATTGCAACAAAGCACTATTCTTGGCCCGGAAGTTTTTAAGTCAGCGCAAACATTAATGAGCTTTGGTATTGCAGGTGAAAAAGTGGTTAAGATTGAAAAAATGCTGGGAGATGTCAGCATGGGTAATAAAGATAAATTCGAATCGCTTACACTGGCATTTTCACAAACACAGTCTGCAGGGCGATTAATGGGGCAAGACTTGTTACAGTATATTAATGCAGGCTTCAATCCTTTGAAGGAAATTAGCGACATGACAGGCATAAGCATGAGCGTTTTAAAGAAAAGAATGGAAGATGGAAGTATAAGCGCAGACATGGTATCAAAAGCATTTGAGCATGCGACAAGCGAAGGCGGTAAGTTTAATAACATGATGGAAACTATTGCCGAAACAACCTACGGTAAAGTGCAGATTTTAGAAGGCCAGTTTGAAAACTTTAAAATTCAGGTTGGCAATTCTTTAATGCCAATAGCAGAGGAGCTAATGGGTGTCGGTAATAACTTGCTAACTGTTTTGAATCTTACAGAAAATGAAACATCAAAACTTATTGGTGAAAGATCTGGCATGAATGCTTTGGTTGATACTATTGTAAGCATGAACAGCAAAAACACCATTCGTAAGAGCTTGCTATCTGATTTGATAAAAACCTATCCTGAATTCTTTGGAAACCTTAATAGTGAAAAAGCTTCGAACCTTGACTTACTAAAGACATTGGAAGCTGTGAACGATGCTTATAGTAACAAGATAAAGCTTGCTGCCAATAGTGAAGTTACAAACGGGTTTGAAAAGCAATTTACAGATGCATCAAATACCAATACCCAATACTTAAAGATTGCAGAATTACTTCGAAGCGGCTATTCAGACCAAGCGCATGCATTGATGCCCTTTAATGATGGCAATGGCATTTTAGGCAGGTTCAAAAAGAATAACCCTGCTTATTGGGAAGAACTTGCAAAGCCTTCTTTTAAGGCGATGCAGGAGGCTAAAGAAAAAATAGAGCAACAACACCAGATCAAAGAAGATATTACCAACCAAGGGCTTATTGACAGGGTAATGGGTATGTATAACAATGATAGTTATAAATCAATAATAAAAACCCCACAAGATCAACACGAGTTCGAGAGTGCAGCTAAATATTTCGGCTTATCGGGTGGCCTCGCACAAAATGTTCATAAGGGTAACCCATACTGGTACGTAGATTATGACAAGCTGAATAAAATGATTACCCCTTCAATGGCTGCGAGTGGAGATAATAAAGAGGACAAAAATGTATTAAAGAATCTCAATACTGTTGACAGTGTGGCGAAAGGTGTAACCAGTGGAGGCCCAAGAACTATAAATATCAACGGTGTGAAGTTTGCCGATAAGATTGAAATTCATGTTGACAGCTTGCAACAAGGCATAGATAAAACTGAAGATAAGTTGAATGAAATGTTTTTACGCACCTTGAATAGTGGCGCAAGTGTTCAATAAAAATTAGCGCTGAGCTTTTTGTTTGTGGGAAATTTTTCTTAAGTTGCTGGGAAAGCTTTCATGCCAACAGTGATTAGGTTTGAGGATTTTGGAGATTACACAACTTTTAATGAGGACTTTGCCAACTCAAATACCCTTATGAATTTCTTCTTGATAAGTTGTATTAACCAAGTTTTTGAGGGAAAACTTAAACTCCATAATTTTTTTAATATAAAAGGGGATAACAACGAGCATTTGACTGTATTGCATTCTACAGATGCGTGTTTGATTTACGCTGATGGCTATACAGTTGAAATGATTTCGCTGCTGCATAAGGAATTGAATTTCGCAAAATTTAATAAGTATCATTTTGCTGGCTCTAAAAACGTGATAAAAGAATTGTTTGCTTTCGGGAATCGGACATATAAAACCGTAAAGGATCGGAATTTTTACACTTGCCGGCAATTGGACAATAATTTCATTTGCTCGGCTGGCAAAATGACCATTGGCGACTTGTCTAAATTAGATGAACTAACAGACCTTAGCGTACAATTTACGGAATCTTATGAGAAAAAGAAAGGAATATCAAGTGAGCAACAAGCAATTGTCAGAGCCGGTATAATAAATAATATTTTTTTTCAATGGACGCAAAATAATTGCATTTGTTCCGTTATTCAAGCAATCGAGAACCAACATGACTTTCCCGTTATAGGCCATTTTTTCACAAACCCTGGTCTTAGGGGAAAAGGCTATGGCGGTTCATTAGTTTACAGTTTAACAAACTTGTTATTATGCCATGATAATGAGTTTTGTCGGTTAGTTACCGAAGCCGATAACCCATATTCCAACAGGGCATTTATAAAAGTGGGGTATACAAAAGACGGTGATTATTTAAGTGCATTTATGAGCGGATAAAAGGTTTTTTTGAGCTAAAAAAAACAGATTAAATTGAGGTTTAAGAGCGGTTTCTAATTACTAAGAATTAGGGACGTTTTAATTTTGCACTCTTAAATGTTCAGAACCCTGAAGGGTGCGACGAAGAGGCGATGCCCAATGGGCCTTTGCCGGGCTCATAAAAACAGTATCAATATTTGCAGATTTTAGTATAAATGTTTTTACAATGCAATGACAACTTAACTTTTCAATTACATGTAGATACATTAATTTTGCTCCTCAATGTTAAAGGTACTCGACATATTAAAAGTAGCACAGGGCAATGCAATAGAAGCTAATATGAACCTGCTGCACATGAAGGAACAGAACATTCCAGGTTCTATTCAATATGTGATACGCAGGTATTACCCGCTTCAAAAATGGAACAGCGATGATACGGGTATGCTCGTGTATCACTACAATGAAAAGAAGCCAAACGAAAACTTTCTTGAACTGCGTTTTTGCACCAGCGGAAATAAATACTGTTTTGAAAGAAGCTGTTCTCAGTGCAATGAACTGCCAACAAAAAACTGCAGTGGTAAACACGAAACAGTTGATGTATTTACTTTTCATTTTTCTTCAACTTTTTTGAACCAGTTTGTACACAATGTAAAACTGAGCAACCGTAAAGATGAAGTGCTGGCTTTTAAACATCCAAACTCGTTTACAAAAATATTTCCTGTTTGCAGCCGTAAGCGCATTCCGCTTGATGCGTTGCTAAACCATAGCTACAGCGGTTCTATGGAAAATATTTTCACCAACGCCAAAGTGCACGAACTGCTCCTGTACAGTCTTGAATGTTTGGTTGATGAAAAAGAAGAAGGGTTTACCTGCAAATTTCTCGCTGATGATTTTGGTAAGGAACGTATTTACCAGGCCCGTGAAATTTTATTGCAGCGTATTGGCGAACCTATTACTATAAAAGAACTCAGCCGCAAAGTGGCTATTAACGAATGCTATTTAAAGAAAGGCTTTAAAGAAGTTTTCGGTACCACCATATTCGATTTTTACCAGCAACAACGCATGGAGCACGCTAAATATCTTTTGTACGAAAAAGGGTTAAGCGTAACTGATGTATCTGCATTGCTTGGTTATTCATCCATCTCACATTTTTCTGCGGCGTTTAAAAAACATACAGGCTTAAAGCCCTGCGATTTGCTGCGGTAATTCTCCTGAATATGTATTCTTTTTTACCTGGCTGAAGTACATGTATTATGCTTCTGTTGCGTTCCCAATTCCGCATGCCTCAGCGGAACGCACTCTTGTACGCTATTAATTCCAATGAACATTTGTAACACCGGCAATTATCAAAAAAAGAGTTTCCCGATTGCGTAATCATTTTTCCCGATAGGGGCGACTATTCCTTTTTAGCAATTGTTCTTTTGCACCATAATTAATTAAAGCATAATCAAGTTATGGTATCAGCAAAAAGTTTACTTACACTAATTTTTATTTTCTCTTTATGCAGCAACTCTTTTTTGTTTGCTCAAACAGGTAATATAAAAGGAACAGCAAAAGACAATACAGGCAATATGGTTGCTTATGCATCGGTTACTATCGACAGCATAAAAATTGGTACAAGTACCGCTCAGTTAGGAGAATTCTTTTTCAGAAAAATAAAGCCGGGTACTTATACCATCACTTTCAGCAGTGTAGGTTTTCAAAATACTTCAAAGCGTATAGAAATAATGGCGGATAAATCCACCATTGTAAATTTTGATGTAATTGTTACGTCAACTACTTTAAATGAAGTAACGGTAAATGGGGTAAGGACAATCAGCGGTATGGGGCGGCTTGATGAACTGCACGATGCGGCGATTTATTCAGGGAAAAAAACAGAAGTAATTTTACTCGATAGTTTAGATGCCAATACCGCACAAAACAATCCCCGCCAGGTTTTGGGCCGTATACCCGGGGCTAACTATTCCGAAACAGAAGGCAGTGGCTTCCCATCAAACGGCATTGGTTTCAGGGGGCTTAACCCTACTCAATCCATTGAGACAAACACAAGGCAAAACGGATACAATATTGCTGCAGATATTTACGGTTACCCAGAAGTTTATTATCAGCCACCTTTAGAGGCAGTGCAAAGAATTGAAGTAACCCGGGGAGCTTCTTCACTGCAGTTTGGTCCGCAATTTGGCGGGGTTATCAACTACATTATTAAAAACGGCAATCCTGATAAACAATTTGAATTTATCACTCAGCAAACCGCAGGAAGTTTTGGATTATTTAATTCATTTAATTCAATAGGCGGACAAAAAGGAAAATTCAACTATTATGCTTTCGTCCAGTATAAACAACAGGATGGCTGGCGCTCCAATTCGCAATACAAACAGTTAAGCGGCTTTGGTAAACTAACTTACCAGGCAAATGTGAAACTGAAAATAGGAATAGAATATTCTATCCTTCGCAATAAAATAAAAATGCCCGGAGGTTTTACTGATGAGCAATTTAATGAAGACAGCCGTGCATCGTACCGCTCAAGGAACTGGCTTAAAAGTCCATGGAATGTTTTCGCAGCAACCGCTGAATATAAATTTTCAACAAACACTTTACTCAGCATTAAATCGGCTGTGCTGCTCAGTGGCAGGGATTTGGTATGGCGAAATGAAGATGGTGGTCCTGGTGAAGCAGACACCATCGATCCCGCTACAAATGAATACGTAAACCGCGAAGTGCAAAGAGAAAAATTTACCAACTTTACCACAGAAGCAAGGTTATTGAGTAATTACAAATTGGTTGGTTTAAATAATACACTGGCAACCGGTGCCAGGTTTTTTACAGGAAAAATGAAACGACAGGGCGGTGGATTAGGCACAACAGGCAGTGATTTTGACCTCACATTACTAGACCCTCATTTCGAATACAGTCTCGATTTTACCACCATAAATATTGCACCCTTTGTTGAAAATATTTTCAGGGTCACGGAAAGATTATCAGTAACACCAGGCTTTCGGTTTGAGTACATACATTCAACAGCCAAAGGATATACAACAGATGATGACAGTGGAAAAGAAGCAGTTGCAAATGAATCCCGTAAAAGGTATATCCCTTTGTTTGGGATTGGCGCGCAGTACAAAACCTCTAACACAACAAATATCTATGGAAATATTTCACAGGCTTACCGCCCTTCAGATTATTCGATGCTTACCCCCATTGGAGTAACATCTAAAATTGATCCGGATCTTAAAGATGCAAAGGGCTACAATGCTGACCTGGGCTGGCGCGGAACATTTAATAACTACCTCAATTTCGATGTAAGTGCATTTTACCTGGCCTATAACAACCGTGTTGGTTTAATTGAACTTACAAATGCAAACGGCCAACCTTATACTTACCGCACCAATGTGGCAAACAGCATACACAAAGGCATTGAAACATACATCGAATTTCGCCCCACAAAAATGCTGAAGGCAAAGCCATCAGTTGGTAATATCAGTTTTTTTAACTCCTTCTCATACATTGATGCCAGGTATACAAGCGGCGAATTCAAAGGGAAATTTGTGGAGTATGCGCCGCAGCTCATTAACCGCTTTGGCATAACTTATTCAAGAAAAATTTTCTCCACCACTTTTGTTTTAAGCAACACAGCCAAATCTTATGGAGATGCAAACAATACTGTTTTAAGCGATGCTGCTGTGGTTGGTGTAATCCCTTCTTATAACGTGATGGATTGGGCCACAACTTTTAAACTAAAAAACAATTGCAACATTAAATGCGGTATAAATAACCTTGCTGATAAAAGATATTTTACTAAACGCACCGATGAATATCCAGGCCCCGGCATTATCCCTGCCATAGGAAGAAGTTTCTATGTTTCCATCGGCGCAAAATTTTAAAGGCTGGTAAGGTTTTTTTGAGCCGGGCTGAAGTACATAAATTAAGCTTCCGTTGCGTCGCACACTTGTACTGTTAGATTATGCATTGAGCTTTTATATTAGCGTAGATGCATTATAATTAATTTAAAGATTTTAATTATATTTTTTTAGATTTACCGAATGAATTATTTAGGCAAGTCTAAAAAAATAATTAGAGAAGCATTGTTTATAGCTATTTTATCGGGTTTGATACAAGGCCGGATGTTTGCACAAATTGCCCCCATCTCTACTGACAGGCCAGATCAAACAGAATGTCCTTTCATTGTTCCTGCAAAACATTTTCAAATGGAGACAGGTTTTATATTTGAAAATACGGATAAGCACTCCCACTCATTTGTATATCCAACTGCCTTATTAAAATACGGTATAAACAATCGGTTTGAATTACGCCTGATTACCGAATTTACAACTACAAAATCAGCTAATCAGGCGGTTACAGGGCTTAGCCCTGTAACCGTAGGGTTTAAGGTAAATCTTACAGAAGAAAAAGGTATTTTGCCAACCACATCTTTTATAGGGCACTTAACTATTCCGGGCCTT
>JANXWM010000277.1 GCA_025351145.1 Chitinophagaceae bacterium | reverse complement strand
GCTGACCCCTTTGCGTATTATCGAAATCCCCATAATAAAAGTTACACCTACCGCGTGGTTCCGTACAACCGGGGCTTCATCGTTGGCACTGCGTGCCCGACGAAGCCTTATTTGTTGCCGGCATTATTACTTTTGAAAAGATAATTATCGCCTTCTACGATTAGCAGGTTGTTTACATAACACATAGCATAGATGTTTGTATAGTCCAAAGCGCCACCATTGGCAATCGTCCATGTACTGCCCTGGTTGGCCGAGCGGTAAACGCCGTTGCCCGTGCCTGCAAATAGAAAGCCGCCACCCAAAACCATTGCGTATACTCTTTGCGTTTGAACGCCGCTGTTTGCTGCCGTCCATGTATTTCCATTATCTGAAGAACGAAAAACACCTTTGTCAGTTCCGGCATACATGTAAGTTTCATCCTGTGTAAATGAAAGTACTTCTGTATTCTCTATGCCTGTATTTGCGGCTGTCCACTTACCTCCGCTGTTAACCGAACGAAAGGCCCCTTGCGCAGAAGTACCTGCAAAAAGATAAGTACCGTTATTGAAAAAATTATTCACATTAATACCGGGCGGACCGGATGTTTTTACCCATTGAGCATTAGCTGTTATCTGAAAACAGCATTGAAAAATAAGCAATGCAGTGATTGTTCTTAAGGGAGTGTAAATGATCTTTTTCATAAATTTCTAATTTAAAGTGAAAGAGCATGGAAGGCGGTGGATTTAAATTAAACGAAATTCAGAAGCTTTGGTAAAGGAATTTTCTAAACGGCAAAATAAAGCTGCTGAAACATATAAAAGTAAACCTGCATTTGGCTTAAAGGGTTGCTTTGTGAGCCAGGCTGAAGTATTTCATGGCATCGGCTCTTGCGTCGCACTCTTGTACGGTCAGAACTTTTTTGAACAAATACAAAACCGCAGATACGCAAAGCCACAGAGAGCAGCTATTCTCATTGCGGCTTCGCGTATCTGCGGTTAATATTTACGCACCGGTAAAAGCTCAATAATAATCAGAACGTACAAGAGTGCGACGCAAGGAACGATGAAAAAGGTTTTTTTGACGGGTATATAAAACAGAAAAAACACTATTCAGCGGAGGAAAAATGTATAAACATAGTGCAGTAAAATTATACCCCCGGCAATAGCCACTCAAGAAAATTAGAGAGATAATCTTTTTTTAAAAGCAACAAGATAGTGCTCACCGATAAAGGAAGTTCCAGCATCCAGATGGTTAATTTTTTTTTGCCGGTATAATAATTCCACAACGCAAAATCTATCATTAGTGCATTTGCAAGAATTAATGGGAAAAGCAAAATGAGCCATTGATTTTTTAAACTGCCTGTTCCTGTAAAAAGTAAATACGGGAAAAAGAAAAAAAGAAAAATGATCAATATCAACATAGGCGATAACCTCTTTGCTCCGGGAAATTTTATGTTATACCGGTAATTTATTTTCTGCCGGGTATCTATAATGCCCTTGAACTGTACAGGTTTTTGACCGGTGCATTTTGATACTGTGTTTTTTTTATGGCGGAGAACATGTGTTCTTTCTACAGGTTCGCGGTGTTCGTCCATAGCTGGATGATTTAATGCTGATTGTTTTACAATAAGCATTGTATGGCTTGTAATTATGCTGCTGTAACCTTTATTGAAAAAATATTATTGAAAATATTTTTCACAGTAAAAGTAAAACCGATTTTCAGGTTATTGATAAGTATTATTACGTGTTTTTTGGAAGTACTTATACTTGCTTAAATAATCTTACTATGGTAAAAAGCGTTCCATATTTTAGTAATACAAAAGTAAGAATGCCGGAAGTGATTTTTTTATTTTCATGCTAAGCAAGTAACGGTAGAAATATGCATGTGCTTGAGTTTTAGATTTGCATTCATGAAATATTCCTGCATTGTTATCATTTTAAAAACAAAATAAGGCTACACTTTGCAGCCTTATTCAAATCAAGATTATAACCATGTTGATTTTAATTTTTACTGGCCGCTCATATCTGCACCTCCTGTTTGATCTGCCTTTGTGTTTTTGCGTTTAAAGAGGCTTGCATCGAATTTTCCAAAGCGGTAATTGAAGTTAAGCCTTAGTACCTGCGGGTCTCTTCTTCTTACAGAAGTTTGTGTAAAATAATCAGATGCTGAATAACTGCTGGATACCTGTGTTCTTAAAAAGTCGTTCATAGCAAGTGTAAGCGATGCGCTATTGCCACCTTTCCATGTCCAGTCTTTTTTTATGGCAATATCGAAACTGTACCGTGGGTTTATATAACCCTGGGCAGAAGTAGCAGTGCCACCAAAGAATCCTCCGCCACCGCCTCTGCCACCACCACCGGAACCTGCTGGCAGTACGGTTTTAGCCTGGTAATCACCGGATAATTGTAATGAATAACCTTTCTTAAATTTAAAGTTATTGTTCATTTTTGTAAACCAGCTCCAGCGTTGGGATGATATTTGGTTTTGCTGATCGCCACCATTTATTTTGGCATTGTAGAGGTTAAGGTTGAGCGTCATATCCCAAATTTTAAGCAGCGTTATTTTGTTAGTGAATTCCATACCGAACGATCTGCTGCTTTCTGCATTTACATAGGTTACAAAATAAACGCTGTCGCTTTTATTGATGGTTGTATCTGGGTTGGTACCCCGGTAAATATAATTGGTAATAAGATTGGTAGTTCTCTTATAATAAGCCGATACAAGAAAGTTGGCCCCTTTTTTATATGTGTTGTTGTAATTAATCTCAAAAGAGTTGGTGAACTCCGGCTTTAACCCGGGGTTGCCAATGCTGAGATTTAACGGGTCGCTGTTATCTACAAATGGCAATAGCTGAAAGAAGTTTGGCCTGTTGATGCGGCGTGAATAGTTTACCTGGAAATCCTGTTTATCATCTAATTTATAAGTGATAAACGTGCTGGGGAAAAGGCTTAAAGGAAAGGTTACTTTAAAGGCAGAATCTTTGCCAATAAGGTTGCCATCGTAATTAGAGCTTTCGGCCCTTAAGCCAAACTGGTAATTCCATTTTTTTAATTTTATGCTGTATGTTCCATAAGCAGCATACACCTGGTCAGTAAACTTGTATTTGCTGCTGATGGATGGCAATATTTCATATTTACTGGTAGAATAATTATAATAAAATTGGTCGCTGAGGTTTTCAAAATTTCTTATTGCTGCCCTTACACCAAGTTCCAGTTTTGTATTGTCGGTTAAGGGGTTTTCATAATCGCTTTGCAGCGTTAAAAACTTATTATAACCAGTGCCAATAGTTTGCTGAAGAAGCGATGGGTATTTTGGCGAACTCTGTGCCGTAAAATATTTCGTGGTATAATCGCCCACATTATCATTTGTGCTGGAGTTATAATTTGCATCGGCAGTTATATCGTGGCCATTCTTTTTAAAATTGTGTTTATAACTTAGCTGTGAACCAAAGTTGTTGAAGTTTCTTACGCTGTATGTATACCGGTCGCTATGCGTTGTTAATATTGAATTAACGGCTGAGTCTATCGACTGGTTTTCATCGCTTTTAAACTGGCCGTGGTTGTAATTAGCAGCTACTGAAATGGTATTCCTGTTGTCAACAAAATAATCAAAGCCACCGCGTATAAAAGCAAAGTATCCGTTATTTACTGCATCACTGGTTTGATCAACAATACTTTGCGGGCTAACAAAATTATCCCTGTTTATTTCAGAAGTGGATAAAGATTTTCGCTGGTTATAATTGCCGCTTAAAAAGAAGTTGAGCTTGTTTTGGCGCACATTAATATCAACACCGGTATTTATTTTTCCTCTTGAATCTATGCCTGCCCTTATTCCACCATTGTAGCCAGTTTTTTTATTTTTCTTTAAAACAATATTCAATATGCCGGCATTGCCGCCCGATGCATCAAATTTTGCAGAAGGGTTGGTAATGATCTCCACTTTGTCAATAATATCAGAAGGTATCTGGTCAAGTGTAAGTGTCGTTGGCCTGCCATCTACAAACAGGGTAGGTGCGGCATTTCTAAGCGTTACATTACCATCAATGTCTACATTCAGTGAAGGTATCTGCTTCATTAATTCTGTAGCAGTTTGGCCTGTGCTCACAATGTTTTTATCAACATTAAAAATTTTCCTGTCAACCCCCATTTCAAAAAAGGGCTTTGCTGCCGATGTTACCGTAACGGCAGCAAGTGTATTTGCTGTTGCTTCTAATTTTATGTTACCAAGATCTTTATCGGCCATGCCAATCAACTGTTGCATGCGGTCTTGCTGGTTACTGGTATTCGCGTTTCCACTCTGCGGCATTTTTAAACCAAAAGAAACTGTTTGAGTATAATCTTTATAGCCAATTACGGTTATATGCAATTTATAAGAGCCCATCAGGTTAAGATTCTCCAGGCTAAAATCCCCATTTGCCTGTGTAATAAGTGTAGCTGCAATAAATGGTTTTACTTTTTTTGAAGCAGTATCAAATTTTTGAGTGATCAATTGTACGGCAGCCCCTTCAATGCCTTTGTTTGTTACACTGTCAACTACTTTGCCGTAGAAATGGCCCATGTTCATGTTCTGACCGCCACCCTGCCTGTTAAATGTACCCGAAGGCTGTTGTGCAAAAACAACGATAGAGATTAAAATGCTGCAGAAGAGTATCGTTATGCTTTTCATTTCAGGGGTGTTTTTATTTTATAAAGTTATTTTACCTCATAAGAATTAATTGGAGAATGCGACAAAATCTGAAAATATTGCGACGAAAAAAGTATGTTTTTTTTTGTATAAACCCCTTTAAAAGCTTAATCTCAAAGGCAAATTGTTTTAGCCGGGCAAGGAACTATTTCCCGTCTTTACTTGCGTCGCACTCTTGTACTGCAAATCGTTATTCAGCTTTAGGCTGCGGTGCAAAAAGGTTTTATAGTACTCATGCCGGTCTTTAAACAACCAGTATAACCGCAAGCTGTATAATGCCCGTAATAAATCCTGCAGCTGCAAAAGCCAACTCAACCTTATTCAGCTCATTTTTAAATACGCGGTAAAAGGTTTTCTCAATGTCAGCAACCGAGATAACCGATATTTTTGATATAACCTCTTTTTCTATTCCGTTGTTTTCTAAAAAGCCATCAATGAACTGCGACATTACAGAAGGAAAGAGTTCTTCCAGCTCTTTCATAAAAAGTTCTTTTAACTGGTTGGTTACCCTTTCGCCTATAAACATGGATATAACGGGTAAAGACTCTTTAAGTTTAACGTTGATGAAATGATCAATATGTTCTTCAATGGCAGGCATTGCTTTCTGAAGCGTTTCCGGCCCGGCAAGTTTTTCATGGGTCATTTCCGGGTTAAGCAGTTCTTTGGCAGCAAAAGCAGCAATAGCAGCTGCAATATGATCTTGTTTTTTTGGAATAACACCCTGAAAGCTAAGCCCAAAAGCTTTTACCGGCATAACCGGTTTAAAAAAATATTGAATAAAAAGCCTGATCATTAGCCAGGCCATTAAGGTTGAAATGATGGGTATAAAAAGGAGCGCAGCGTGCATAGGTATTTTTTTTAAAAAGAAGAACCCTGTAAACTTTTGTGTTTACAGGGTTCTTGGAAGGGAGGATGAGGGGTCTCGAACCCCCGGCCTTCAGTGCCACAAACTGACGCTCTAACCAACTGAGCTACAACCTCCGTACTAACTGAGTTTTATTCAGCAGGCGGCAAAAATAAAAAAATACCCGCACCCACCAAAACATTCTGAAGATTGTTTACAAGTTTAATAATTGCCTGCTTTGCTTTTGAGGTAGTTTTTAGATTTGAAACCTGTTAGCGGCTGTTGAAAGCTGCATATTGATTTGCAGTAAAAGAGTGCGACGCAAGGATGCTGCTACACGATTTTGGCCCGGTACAAAATGTTTTTTTAATTTGATAACAGCATTTTTTGCATCTAAGGCAATTAGCTTGCGGAAAACGTTTGTTAATAAGTGTTATTGGTACAGGTATCTATCAATTTTCTCTTATTTTTGACTTCATGCCCAATAAAATTTTAAAATTTATGATGAATAGAAAAGTATGGCCGGTGTTGCTGATTGTATTATTTGGCGGTATATTCTGGGCCTTTACCGGCACAGGCAAAGAAAAAGACAGCGAAGACCAATATGCAAAACAACAAAAACTGCTTGCTGCAATTGGCAATATACTGGAAGAAAAACATTACAGCCCTAAACCGATTAATGATGCATTCTCTAAAGAAGTGTTCAATAAATATCTTGCCAGCCTGGATCAGGATAAGAACCTTTTTTTGCAGTCGGATATTAAAGGGCTCAGTAAATATGCAACAACGGTTGATGATGAAATAAATGGTACTGCACCTATTCAATTTTACCCTGCGGCAGGTGTTATTTACCTTAAAAGGCTTAATGAAGTAATGGGGATATACAAGGAGATTTTGTCTCAGCCTTTTGATTTTTCTGTAAATGAAACCGCCAAACTGGATGGCGATAAGCTTGATTATCCTGCTGATGAAGCCGCCCGAAAAGAACTTTGGCGCAAACGTGCCAAGTTTATGGTACTCGAAAGGTTTACTGATATGCAGCAGCAGAGAGAAAAAGCTACGCCAAAAGATACAGCTTTAAATAAAACTGATGCGCAGTTTGAGCAGGATGCAAGAAGCAAAGTGCTTGCAGCACTTGACCGTAACTACACTAGGCTTAAGCTGGTATTTACACCCAATGATCAGTTTAGTTCTTTTGTAAATATTATTACAGATTTGATGGACCCGCATACTGAATATTTTGCCCCTGTAGAAAAGCGCGGTTTCGATGAAGAAATGAGCGGTCGTTTTTACGGAATTGGCGCCCAGCTTACACAGGATGATGGCGCTATAAAAATTGCCAGTCTTATAACAGGAAGCCCCGCATGGAAAAGCAACCAGGTGCAGGTGAATGATGAAATATTAAAAGTGGCTCAGGGCAATGAAACGCCCGTTGATGTGGCGGGTTATGCAGTTACGGATGCTGTAAAATTAATACGTGGTGCAAAAGGAACTGAAGTGAAAATTACCTTTAAAAAGGCTGATGGAACTATACAGGTTGTTTCGCTGATACGGGATGAAATAGTGCAGGATGAAACTTTTGCCAGAAGTTCAATTATTAAAAGCGGTGATAAAAAAATAGGATACATTTTTCTGCCTGAATTCTATGCAGATTTTGAAAGACCTGATGGCAACCGTTGCTCTGCAGATGTAGCCAAAGAGCTTACAAAACTTAAAAAGGAAAACATAGACGGTGTTATTCTTGATCTGAGAAATAATGGCGGAGGTTCTTTATACGAGGTGGTTCAAATGGTTGGGTTGTTTATTAAAACCGGTCCTGTTGTTCAGGTGAAAGACAGGGATGGTAAAGCAAATGCTTTAAGCGATAGCGATCCCACAGTTTTATATGATGGCCCGCTTACCGTTATGGTAAATGAATTGAGCGCTTCTGCATCTGAAATTTTTGTTGCGGCTATTCAGGATTATAAGAGGGGCATTATTGTGGGCAGTACCTCAACTTATGGCAAAGGCACCGTGCAAAAGCAATTGCCTTTGGGCAAGCCTACAGATCTTTTTAGCGGGCAAACAGAGTTTGGTGCACTCAAACTTACTTTCGAGAAATTCTACCGCATCAGCGGGGGTTCTAACCAGCTAAAAGGAGTTATTCCCGATGTGGTTATTCCCGATACTTATGAAACATTGAAGTTTCGTGAAAAAGATAATCCAACGGCTTTGGGTTGGGACCAGATTGAACCTGCCAATTACCAGGCAGTGAACAACGGTGCATTATTTTCAGAAATACAAAAAAAGTCAGACGAAAGAATAAAGAACAGCACACCGTTCACTATTATAAAAAACAATACAACCTGGTTAGGGCAGAAGAACGACGGAGAATATAACCTTAACATTGATGCCTATAAAAAAGAACAGAGCCTTATAAAAAGCACGGTTAAGCAGGATGAAGCTGTTGCCAAACTTAATGAGCCAATGGATATGCAGCCAACGGCAGCCGATAACGATAAATTTTTCAACAATCCCGATAAAGCAAAAGGCGACAGATATAAGGCATGGCTAAAAAATGTGCAGGGCGATATTTATGTAAATGAAACGGTGAATATTGTAAAAGATATCATTGCCGCGCAGAACTCCAACACGGTTAAGCATTAATTTTTTTGAGTGGATATTTTAAAAGCTTTCTCTGCAAAGGGGAAGCTTTTTTGTTTGTAAAATGTTTCTTACAACTTCATTGAGAAATTCAGTTTTAGCCAGGCTTTAATTTTTTATAGCATCGCCTCTTGCGTCGCACACTTGTACGTTCGGTAATACTATTGAGCACAGTGCAGTCTGCATAATGTAACGCCTGCAACTTGTAATGCTGAAGCTGACCCGCTCTGCAAAGTCTCCAGACTTTACAGCACTATGCGTAAAGTCTGGAAACTTGTTTCAATTGCTTCTGCTTTAATCTGCGCTTCGTTAAAAGATGAATTATAATTCAACCGTACAAGAGGGCGACGCAAGAAAAGATCATAAGAGTTATATAGTTTGGGCTATAATATTTTCCAAACCTGTATCAAAACTTTGTCTGGCTTTCTGATGCCTGTTGCAATAAAAATATTTTTCATCAACCAGTGATATTGCTGAGCACCGGTTTCGAAAACAGGAATGGAACGGAAATAATATTCATCTGCATTTACTGCTTCGCCCAGCGCAATGCGTTTCATTACTTCGGCAGGGCCATGGCGCAAACCCTTATTCACAATGGTTATCAGCGCTCCATCGTCAGTTTGTAAAATGTACCTTGCTTCTATTTCTGATACATGATCACTGCGCAGCAATTGCCAGTCGTAACCACCTGCAACAATAATACCTTTTATGTTGGGGCCTTCAAAAGTTCCGCCCGTTATTGGCACAATCCGCCTGATGCCTTTGCCTGTTTCTCCTACTTCCTGAATTTTCCCAGGCGTTACCTGCACACTGATCTCAAAAACAAATTCCAGTTTTGGCTGTTCCATTTTTTATTGTTTTTGATTGAGCGTTTCTTTCTCAAAGCCCGCAATTTTTTTATAGCGTGCAGCAATTTCTTCAAGCTCTGTTTGAGATATTATATCGTGCAAATTTTCAAAACCATTTGGTGCACGGTCTTCAACAATCTGCATCACCTGCTCTGGCCCCATTTGCCGGTTTTGCAAAACAATTTTTGAAGTAGCAGGTAAACGTAACTGCTCGTATTGATGCAATGCTTTTATAATATCCGGTTCATTCGATAAACATGCTGTTATACACTCTGCATCGAGTATGGCCTGAGAGCCGCCATTGGAGCCAATCGGGTACATAGGATGCGCGGCATCACCCAGTAAGGTGATTCTGTCGAAAGACCAGCGGGTAAGCGGGTTGCGGTCGCTCATAGGAAATTCATAAATCGCTGTGGCTGCTTCTATCAGTGCAGGCACGTTTAGCCAGTCAAATTTCCAGTCAATAAATTTGGGTAATATTTTTTGTGCCTCACACTTTTTATTCCAGTCTCTTTCTTTGTTTATTTCTTCATCCGGCACTGGCAAATCTGCTATCCAGTTAATAAGCTGGTTACCGTTTTCATCAACATCCGGCGATATGGGATAAGCAACAAATTTTTGGTTTGCACTTCCGGCCATAATCATTGCACTGCCCGAAAGAAAAG
>JANXWM010000438.1 GCA_025351145.1 Chitinophagaceae bacterium | reverse complement strand
TCAGGTTGCTCATAAGCAAAATCCAGATGAGCTTATATCCAAACTGTGCGCCGCCCTGCAAATCAGTGGCCCAGTTACCGGGGTCCATATATCCAACACTTACCAGGTAAGCAGGCCCAAGAAATGAAAAAAGTTTTTTCCATTTTTTGGCGCCAGCAGTGGTGTCTACGCTTTCATGCACTTCGCTAAGGGATGTTGTATTGCTGTGTTCAAACATAATAATCTATAGAACTAATTGTACTGATGATTTAATTTTATTGGCCCGGCTAAGCAACATGAATGAAGCATCCGTTGCGTCGCACTCTTGTACGTTCATATCCTTATTCAGCTAAGCCTCACAATTTACACCCCTGTTCAAATGCACATTTTTAAATAGTACATATCTATTGCTCCGCTATAATTCTTTTACAAATAAAACAGACGCAAGCTGTTCACTGATGTTTACCCTAACCTTATTCTCAAGTTCCAGTTCGGTTGACTGGTCAAAACTGAATTTCCTTTTTACCTCAAGCCTGGTACCAATTGAAATATTCTTGTGCTTCAACAGTTCCAGTAATTCCGTCGATTGGCTGCCAACTGATGTAACTTCCGAAAACCTGTTAAGCGGCAGTTCTGTAAGTAATAATTGCTGCTGCACACTCATCTTCCCGTTACTGTCGGGTATTGGATCACCATGAGGGTCAAACCTCGGGTAGTTAAGAAAACTGTCTAATTGTTCTATTAATTTTTTACTGCTGATGTGCTCCAGTTCTTCGGCAACTTCATGCACTTCATCCCAGCCAAATTGTAATTTCTCTACCAGAAAATATTCCCAAAGCCTGTGCTTCCGTACTATACCCAAAGCAACTTTTTTACCCAGGGCATTTAATTGAAATTCCTTATACGGTTCATAATTCAGTAATTTTTTTAGCTTTAGTTTTTTCAGCATGTCGGTAACAGAAGCCGGTTTGGTATTTAATGCAGCAGACAGTTCGTTGGTTGTAACAAAGCCTGTACTTTGCTGCAGGTGGTAAATATTTTTAATATAATTCTCTTCTGCCTGCGAAAAATTAGGTATCACTTAAATAAAATTTAGACAAACCTAAAAAAAATTAATTACAAACATCTCAACTGAATCTTATATTTTTATAAAAAACATTTTAATGTATAAGGTAATGCTTGCTTTAATATGTGTGTGTATAATGGTTTCGTGCAAAGAACACCCTGTTTCTTTATCAGGCACTGACAAGGTAGAAATGAAAGATTTTTTGGCAGCTTTTTCAAAAATAGCATTGCCTTACCGTGTGGCAGATACAAATATGATTAAGCTGGCAGATACCACCACCATCAGCTATGCAGTGTTTACCCAGTTTATTCCAGATAGTGTGCTGATCAATGCATTTGGCAAAAAAGTAGAAAAAATTCTTATACATCCAGTGGGAAAAATTGAAAAGGAAAATGAATTATACCTCCTGGTTGATTTTACTCAAAATAAGAAAACCACGCTTGTAACATTTCTGCTGAATAAAGAAAACAAATATATAAGTAACCTTGAGCTGTTAAACCAAAATACCAAAGACGGTTATGTGCACAGTGTCTCCATTACTTCGGAGCCGGCGTTTATTATAAGCAGAGAAAAAACAAACCCCAACAGCGAATTATTTTATACACGCAATGGCTATGCTTATAATAGTGGTTCAGGAAAGTTTATAGCCGTTATGAACGATTCCAACGAAGACCTGAAACGCAATAATGAAATCATTAACCCCATTGATACATTGCCGCGCAAAAACAAACTGAGCGGCGATTATGCAGATGATAAAAGAAATTATATTTCACTCAGGGATGGCAGCAACACAAACAAATATGCCTTCTTTATTCATTTTGAAAAAGATGATGGCAATTGCACGGGAGAATTAAAAGGAACCATGACCATGCGTGATGCAAGCCATGGTTACTTCCAGGAAAGCGGTGACCCATGTGTAATAGATTTTACTTTTGAAGGCAGAACCATTACTGTTAAAGAGCAGGGTAACTGCGGCAATCATCGCGGCATTAAGTGTTTTTTTGATGACAGTTTTACAAGAAAAAAAGAAGTTAAACCTGCCAAAAAGAATAAATAGACTTAGCGGTTTTTATGTATTTCATAGCTCATTCATATTACCTCAGTACAAGAGTGCGATGCAAGTAAAACTTCATATATGGTCTTCTGCCGGCCCCAAAAAAAATAATTTATTAACCGCAAACGTTTGCAACAAACGCCTGTTATAAATGTTATTGATTCATTATAAAATTTTAATGGGTATTTATTATTTCTAAAGGTCAAATAGATTGTGTCTAAAATACATTTTAAAGAATAAACCCTAAATTGCGCCACCATATCAAAAAAAATAAACTTGCTTTATGAATTTTAGAAACTTCCATGTCCCTTTTCAAACTGATGAACGTTATTCAAAGAGGATCGCCTATTTTTCAATGGAGTTTGCTGTACATCAACCGCTCAAAATTTACAGTGGAGGTTTGGGTTTTCTGGCAGGTTCGCACATGCGCAGTGCTTATGAACTTAAGCAAAACCTAATAGGCATAGGCATTCTATGGAAATACGGCTATTACGATCAGGCCCGTAACCAGGACCAGACACTGCAGGTTACCTGGATGGAAAAAATATTCAGCTTTCTTGAAGATCCGGGAATTAAATTCCAGATCCTTATACATGAGCACCCGGTTTGGGTTAAAGCATATTATTTAAACCCGGAGACTTTTAAAACAGCACCGATGTTTTTGCTAAGCACGGATCTGCCGGAAAACGATTATGTATCGCAAACCATTACCCATCGTTTATACGATGCAAATGTTGCAACCAAAGTTGCCCAGTTTATTTTGCTGGGTGTAGGCGGCGC
>JANXWM010000247.1 GCA_025351145.1 Chitinophagaceae bacterium | reverse complement strand
AGGCATATATATTTTATCAGGCTCTCTTTGTGCAAAAATTAATGTTGAACTTAATAAAACCGAAAAGACGCAAAACATTTTCTTCATCCTGTAAATTTGAAATAAACGTACAACATTTTTTGGTTACCGTTTATGGTTTATTGTTAATCATTCGCTGGCTGTTGAAAGTTCAGTCATAATCCAACAGTACAAGTGTGCGACGCAAGGGACGATCATAAGAATTACCTAAGCCCGGTACAAAAAACTGCCAATTATATAACTCTATTTTGCCACTCAAATTGTGCAGTGTAGATTTACCGCCACAAAATGAATGTATCTTCTTTTATAGCAAAACGCGTTGCGTTTAACAGTCAGCGAACTTTTTCAAGGTTTATTATCCGTATTGCAACTGCGGCAACTGCATTAAGCGTGGCGGCAATGATACTTACGCTGGCTTTTGTAAACGGGTTTCAGCAGGCCATTAGTACCAAAGTTTTTAATTTTTGGGGGCACCTGCATGTGCAGCAATACGAGCCCGATAAATCGCTGATAGCCGAAGAAACAGCCCTGCAAAAAAACGATACCGTTTTTCAAATTTTACAAAGCACACCCGGCATAAAACATGTACAGGCATTTGCCACAAAATCGGCGGTGCTGGAGAAAAACAAAGAGATTGAAGGTGTTCTTTTTAAAGGCGTTGACAGCAGCTACGATTTTAATAACATGAAACAGTTTCTTAAAGCAGGGAGCTGGATCGATTTTAAAGATTCGCTGTACAGCAAGCAGGTATTGATTTCGCAGCAGATTGCAAACGAACTGCAGATAAAACTGAACGACACAATCCACATCTATTTTATTTCTCCCGAAACCGCTTCATCGAGTGTACGCAGCCTGCAGGTAAAAGGTATTTTTAAAACGGGCATTGAGGAGTTTGACAAATCATTTGCCATTGGCGACATACGTTTGCTGCGCCGCATAAACAGCTGGAAGCACAACGAAATCGGCGGGTATGAAGTGTTCTTAAACGACTATAAAAACATAGACAGCATCAACAACGTTTTATACAACGGCCCCAGCCAGTTGCCCGGCGCATGGGTTAGTAAATCCATAAAAGATATTTACCCTTTTATTTTCGACTGGCTTAATATTCAGGATGTAAACCGCAACGTTATTTTTATTGTAATGGCCATTATCGCCATCATTAATTTAATTACCTGCCTGCTTATTTTGGTACTGGAGCGTACACGTATGGTGGGCGTTTTAAAAGCCATTGGAAGCAACGATTGGGAAATTCAAAAAATATTTTTATACCACGCAAGTATTATATCCTCCACAGGAATCGGTCTCGGACTTTTCTTTGGCGTTGGCATTGCTCTTCTTGAGCAATACACCGGCTTTATAAAACTCGACGAAACGGCTTATTACGTTGCCAGCGCACCGGTAGATATTATTTGGTGGCAAGTGGCTGCCGTGTGCGCAGCCACGCTGGTTGTATGTTTTCTTTCCCTTTTGTTACCCACACTTTTTGTGCGCAGTATACAGCCGGTAAAAGCGATTCAGTTTAGATAATTTTTTTTGAGCCGGGCAGCAGAATTGCTATGAAGCTGCTCTTGCGTCGCACACTTGTACTGTAGGATTATGACTGAGCTTTTAACAGCCAAAACCGATTACGATTTCATATTTATAAACTGCAGCGGCATACCAAGATCTGCGGTGCGGCATTTGGCAATTACATCCTGCAGGTCGTCAATTTTTTTGGCGGTTACGCGTACAATATCATCCATAATGGCTGCCTGCACTTTAAGGCCGGAGTCTTTGATGAGCTTCACTATTTTTTTGGCGTCTTCCTGTTTAAGGCCGTTACGTACAGATACTTCCTTCTTTACAGTTTTACCGCTTGGGTAAGCGTCTTTGCTAAAGTCAAAAGCATTGGCATCAATGCCCTGCTTTACGCCGCGGCTGATGATGATGTCTATTACCTGCTTCATCTTCATATCGCTTTCTACTTCGAGGTTTACGATGTAATCTTTCTTGTTAAGGTCAATTTTTACCGGCGAATTTTTAAAATCGAAACGGTTGGTAATTTCTTTTTTTACAGTGTTGATGGCATTGTCTAATGTTTGAAGATCAACACTGCTGGCAATATCGAATGATGGCATTTTGATATACGGTTTGAAGGTTTACGAATTAAGTTTATGTTATTCTTTGCATGCCAAAATTAAGGCTGTTTACTTTAAATAAATATGTTTTCAGCAGGTTTATCAACTTAATGTTTCCGGGCTGTTTTTGCTGAATAAAGTTATAAACGTACAAGAGTGCGACGCAAGAGCAGCTTCATAGCAATTCCGCTGCCCGGCTCAAAATAATTAAAATAAAAAGCCCCGGTAGAAACCAGGGCCGTATTATAATGCACATGAGAAAATTTATTATAAATTATTGAAGTTTAAAACGCTTTGCCTCTACTAAATTGTATTTCTGCACCGAAGTAAAAATGCCAAAAATGGATAAGTGGGGTTTTTAAAATTTTGCCGGAAACCGTTTATCCACGCAGAATGATGAACGGAAAATAGCTGGTGATGAATGCAAAAAAGTGCTTAAGCATTTAAAATAAATAGACAATTAACAGACCAATGATTTTATTTTGTTTGCTGAAAACATATACATCAATCATTGAAAAATAAATCTGAAAATAGTTTGAAACTGCTGATTGCAGGCATTTGTTTTGCCATTTTATGGTCTTCAGCTTCGGCAGCAACCAAGATAGGTTTGCAATCGGCCCAGCCATTTGTAATTGCGGTTACACGTTTTTTTATTGCCGGCATTATCATGCTTTTTATTTCGCATGCAATATTAAAAAACCGTTTGCCGGAAAAACAGGAATGGAAACAGCTTGCGGTGTATGGACTGCTCAACATCAGCATTTACCTTGGGCTTTATGTTATTGCGATGCAAAATGTTTCGGCGGGGCTTGGTTCGCTTTCCACGGGAACCAACCCCGTAATGATCAGTGTTATTGGTGCTATCTGGTTCAAAGAAAAAATTAAACCCACAACCATTTTAAGTTTGGTGCTTTGTATAACAGGTGTTGTTATTGCAGCGTATCCATTACTCATTAACAGTTATGCCACACCAACCGGATTGGTGGTTCTAACTACAAGCATGCTCTCCTACTCAATTGGTGCTTTGTATTTTTCAAACAAAAAATGGAACAACCTGCATATACTTACCATCAATGGCTGGCAAACTTTAATCGGCGGCGTATTCCTGCTGCCTTTCCTGTTTTTATTTTACGATAAAACAAAAAATAGTTTCGACACAAGGTGGATCAGCAGCGTGCTGTGGCTCGCTATACCAGTTTCTATCGGTGCTGTTCAACTATGGCTGTACCTGCTTAAAGATAATCCTGTAAAGGCTTCGTTCTGGCTGTTCTTATGCCCGGTTTTTGGTTTCATCATTGCTGGCATTGTAATGAAAGAACCCATCAGCCTTTATACTTTAATTGGGGTGCTGTTTGTTATTGCGGGCTTATACCTTGTACAGAAAAAGAAAGCTGCATAAAAAATTTATTGACCCAACTGCAGAACTTCCATTAAGCCCGGTTGCGTAAGTCTATCCCGCTAGCTTTGCGTATCGGGACACTCTTGTACTGCTGGTAATTCTATAAAGCTTTTACCGAAGCGAAGGTTTTTACTTTTTCAAGTCGTCTGAACTTATTCTTGAGGGCGTATCTTTTCCACTGATTATACCGGAAGAACTTATGGCAATGGCTTTAATTATTGCGGCCATGTTTGGCATATTCAATGTACCAATTTCATCACTTACTTTATGATAGTTCGGCTCACTATCCATCTTTGAAGTTGAAATGGTATGTGCCGGAACACCAAGCCTGGCAAGTGTTGCATTATCTGAGCGGTAGAATAATTGCTGTTCTGTATAAGGGTCAGGATAAAAACTAAATGATGATCCTTTTAAGTTGTTTTGAAGCATCGTACCCATATCAGATTTTTCGAAACCGGTAATATAAGCTGAGTTAGTTCCCCACTTAGATTCGGTTCCAATCATCTCAATATTAAACATGGCCACTACTTTTTCAGGCGCAAGTTGCTTTGAAAAATATTGTGAACCGAAGCCGCCCAATTCCTCAGCAACAAATGTGGTGAATATAATAGTGCGCTCATTGCTATTGAGCTTTTTAAAATACTTCGCCAGCATTATTACCGCTGTGCTCCCCGCAGCATCATCATTTGCGCCGTTATAAATGGAATCTTTATCATCTTGCGGCACACCTTCTTTAGGAGAGGCAATACCAAGATGATCGTAATGCGCCGAGAAAATAACATACTCACCCGGTTTACTTTTGCCGGGTAAAATACCCACTACATTATTTAGCGGTTTCTTAATAACTGTACTGGTAATATCAATAGAAAAAGCAGTTGCTTCTCTGGTATCAAAAACAAAAACTACTGTACTTTTTGCAGGATCAGCCG
>JANXWM010000176.1 GCA_025351145.1 Chitinophagaceae bacterium | reverse complement strand
TAAGCGAACTTGTACAGTACGAGCAGGAAGACCTGATGAAATTCAGGAACTTTGGTCAGAAGAGCTTAAGCGAAATAGAACAGGTACTAGGCGAAAGAGGTTTACATTTTGGTATGGACCTTAACAAGCTTGGCCTGGACGATTTGGACAGATAATGCCCCCATTCCCTAAAGGGGAGTTTAAAGCGGGCTTAGAACTAATAGTTCTTTATTATTTTCAAATGGAGTGCTGCTTGTAATTCCTTGACACGGTACAAGTAAGCGTAGTTAAGAAGAGTTTTTATAACTCTTTATTTTTAATCAAATTAAAAAAGTCCCCCTTTAGGGGATAGGGGCTAAACGTCATGCGTCACGGAAACAAAAACAACAACCTCGGCCGTAAAAAAGCCCACAGAGAAGCGCTATTTTCTAATTTAGGAAGCCAGCTTATCGTACACAAACGTATTGTAACTACACTTGCAAAAGCAAAAGCGCTCCGTGTTTATATAGAGCCATTGCTTACAAAAACCAAGCATGGTGAAAGCAAAGAGCAGATCATGCACCAGCACAGGGTAGTATTCAGTTATCTTAACGATAAAACAGCGGTAAAAGAACTTTTTACAGTAGTTGCACCTAAGATTGCAGGCCGCCCCGGTGGATATACCAGGATCATCAAATTAGGCATCCGTCATGGAGACAATGCTGAAATAGCAATGATTGAACTCGTTGATTTCAACGATGTTTACGGTAAAGGTGTAGAGAAAACAGAAGCTACAAAGAAAACACGTCGTGGCCGTAGCGCAGCAGGGACTAAAAAAATTGAGATTGCTGCAGTTGCAGAAGCAGCACCTGTTACAGAAGCTTCACCGGCAATTGAAGATGCAATTGTGGTTGAAGAAGAAACAAAGACTGAAGAAAAAGCCGCTGAATAAGAATGAAGCTGTTTTTAAAATACAAAAGGCAAAATCGTTCATCGGTTTTGCCTTTTTTCTTGCGAAGATTTTATGTACCGGGCTTAGGAATAAACATGAGGCTTCGTTGCGTCGCACTCTTGTACGTTTAGATTAGTATTGAGCTGAGAACAGCCAGTGAACACAATTGTAGTCTAAAATCACTTAGTGACTTTCTTTATAAATACTGTGCGAAAGTTTATGCTCAAAATTAATCAGGATACCCTTTTTTTGCACACGAAAAATATTAATTAAAAGATGACCAATATACAACAACCTGCCGTTTTACTTTTAGCCGATGGAAATGTACTTCATGGTAAGGCTTTTGGGAAAATAGGTACCGCTACAGGCGAAATTTGTTTCAATACCGGCATGACCGGTTACCAGGAAGTTTTTACCGATCCAAGTTACTACGGGCAAATGCTGGTGATGAACAATGTGCATATTGGAAACTACGGTGTAAAAGATACAGACACAGAAAGCAGCAGCGTAAAGATCCGTGGCTTAATTGGAAGAAACCTTGAAGAAAGATTTTCACGCTACCAGGCAACAGACAGCCTTGATAATTATTTAAAAGCAAATAATATTGTTGCCGTTGAAGGCATTGATACAAGAGCATTGGTTGCTCATATACGCACCGCCGGCGCAATGAATTGCATCATTTCCTCCGAAATTTCTGATATTGATTTATTAAAAGCCGGGTTAGCTAAAGTACCGGATATGGATGGTTTAGAGCTTGCAAGCCTCGTAAGCACTAATGAGGAATATGAACTGGGAAATCCTGGTTCTGCGATGAAAGTTGCGGTGCTTGACTTTGGAGTAAAACACAATATTCTTAATTGCCTTGTAGAGCGCGGCGCACATGTAAGGGTGCATCCGGCAAAGACTCCTTTGAGCAGGCTGAAAGAATTTAATCCCAACGGATACTTTATTTCAAATGGCCCCGGAGATCCTGCTGCTATGCCTTATGCAGTAGAAACGCTTAAAGCAATTTTGGAAGAAAATAAACCTTTGTTTGGCATTTGCCTTGGTCACCAGTTGCTTGCGTTGGCCAACGATATTCCAACTTTTAAAATGCACCACGGCCACCGTGGGTTGAACCATCCGGTTAAAAATATTATCACCGGGCAGTGTGAAATAACAACGCAAAATCATGGCTTTGGTGTAGACCCCGAAGCCGTGCTTAATAATGCTAATGTTGAAATAACGCACCTTAACCTGAACGATGAAAGTATCGAAGGTATACGGATAAAAAATAAACCAGCTTTCAGTGTGCAGTATCACCCCGAAGCAACACCGGGACCGCATGACAGCCGTTATTTATTTGATGATTTTGTGGCGATGATGAAAGCCGATTAAACGCAAATTTTACAGGTACATTTTGAGCCGGGCTGAGGAATAAGTATTAAGCTTTACTTGCGTCGCACACTTGTACTGTTGAATTATATTCGGCTTTCAACAGCCAAATACATTCACCTGTAAAATGAGTTCTAAACAACCGGTCTTCGCTTTGCTGAATAGGATTACAGAACGTATAAGAGTGCGATGCAAGAGACGATGATAAAAGATATATTGCCTGGTTCATAACAAAATGTGCCAGGCTTTTTTTATTGAACATTTTTTATTTCCACACCACGCATATCACCGAAAAGATTTTTTAAATCGTTCATGCGGCTGCGCGGAACATCAATGATTAATTTGCAGAACAACTGCATTTTCTGTTCCTTAATATCGCAACCAAATGCTTTTACCCACCGCATTACATCGTTCATTTGAGTGTAACCGAAAGTTACCTGCCAACGTACAGTGATAGGCTTTTGTACCGAAGGTGTAAGCTGCAAAGCCATAGCAGCAGCGGTTTTGTAAGCATTGATCAAACCAGGTACACCGAGCAAAGTGCCACCAAAATAGCGGACTACAATTACAAGGATGTTGGTTAATCCCTTACTGTCTATTTGCCCGAGAATGGGTTTGCCTGCCGTGCCCGAAGGTTCGCCGTCATCGCTTACACGAAAATTATTACTGTCGGTTCCAAGCCTGTAAGCAAAGCAGTGATGCACTGCTTTGGGGTGTTCTTTCTTTAGCTGCTGTAAATAATTTTTAAAGTCATCTGCACTCTGAATGGAAAAAGTGTAAGCAATAAAACGGCTGCCCCTGTCTTTAAATTCTGCTGATGACGGTTGCTCGATTGTTTGATAAAATTCCGGTTCGCTCATGCCTGGTGAATGGTTATAACTAAGGGAAATTGGGTTGAAAATAGTCAATGCGATCTGTAAAAATATTATCACTGTGGTACAGTTTTGACGCAGATAATTGCGGTGCATTCAAACCATTTTCGATATGCATGGCCGTATTGGTAATAATGCGTGCTTCATCCCATAAACCTGTATCAATAAAAGATTGCAGCAGTTTTGCGCCACCTTCAATAATAATACTTTGAATATTTTTTTGACAGCATGCATTCAATATTTGCTCAACAATATTTTCATCTTTTAAAAGCTGGTAGTATTGCAGGTTGAACTCTTCTTTATGCTGCATTATATTGAAAACAATTGTTGGTTCTTTACCATTAAAGATTTTCAATGTTGAAGGCAAATGTAACTGTAGGTCTAATACTAATCGTAGTGGGCTTTTACCACTCCATAGACGATTGGTGAGTTCGGGATCGTCGAGCAAAGCAGTTTTGGTACCAACCAATATTCCGGCTTCTTCGCTGCGCCATTTGTGTACGAGGCGGTTAGTGAATTCGTTTGTAATAAACAGCCTTTCATTTGTTGCAGAAGCTATTTTTCCATTTGCTGTTTGCGCCCATTTTAAAATAATATATGGCCGTTGCTTTGTATGAAAAGTAAGGAACCGTTTATTCAATTCCCTGCATTGCTTTTCTAATATTCCAAGTGTAACTTCTACGCCGGCTCGCTGAAGTTTATCAATACCTTTTCCATCGACCTGTACAAATGGATCGTGGCAGCCCACAATAACTTTTTTAATCTCTTTTTCAATGATCAAATCTGCACAAGGCGGCGTTTTACCATGATGAGCGCATGGTTCAAGTGAAACATACAATGTTGATAAAGGGATTAAATAAATATCCTCTTTTTCAACAGCATTGATACAATTTACTTCTGCATGTGCCTGGCCATATTCCTTGTGATAGCCTTCACCAATAATGCGATCATTATAAACAAGCACAGCACCCACCATCGGATTGGGTGCAACACTTCCTGCCTCTAAAGAAACTAAATGAAGGCAACGGTGCATATAAATTTCGTC
>JANXWM010000043.1 GCA_025351145.1 Chitinophagaceae bacterium | reverse complement strand
CTCAAATAACGACCAACTGCGTATGAACAAGAATCTCGCCTTAACGGATTACATTGTATTTATTGTGTATTTTATTATTGTTGCCGGTTATGGTTATTCCATTTACCGCAAGCGTAAAAAGAACGAACATGATGCCAAAGCATTTTTCCTTGCAGAAGGAACCCTTACCTGGTGGGCCATTGGTGCTTCGCTGATTGCATCGAACATTTCTGCCGAACAGTTTATTGGCATGAGTGGTGAAGGTTTTTTCCTGGGTATTGCTGTGGCTGCTTATGAATGGATTGCCGCCATTGCGCTGATTATTGTGGCCGTATGGTTTATACCCGTTTACCTGAAGAACCATATTTATACCATGCCGCAGTTTTTAAAAACACGGTACAATGAATCGGTTGCTTTAATCATGGCGATCTTTTGGCTGTTTCTTTATGTGTTTGTAAACCTTACTTCTATCTTATACCTTGGAGCCGTTGCTATTAATGGTTTAGCCGGCGGTGAATACCTGCATGTAATTATGGTAGGCCTTGCTGTATTTGCTCTGCTGATTTCGCTGGGTGGTATGAAAGTGGTAGCTTATACAGATGTGATACAGGTAGCGGTGTTGATCTTTGGCGGGCTGGTTACTACTTATATTGCACTTACCGTGGTGGGTGAAAAATTTGGTATGGGCAGTGATGCCATTGCTGGTTTTAAAGTATTGATGGGGCAGGCACCGGATCATTTTAATATAATTATTCCTAAGCCTACGCCAACTTCTCCGCAGATAGATGTAGACAAATATTTAACCTTCCCGGGGCTCATGTCATACCTCGCTGGTATCTGGATTATTAACCTTAATTACTGGGGCTGTAACCAATACATTACCCAAAGGGCGCTGGGTGCTGACCTGCAGACTGCACGCACAGGTATTTTGTTTGCAGGCCTTCTAAAATTGATGATGCCTATTATTGTAATGCTGCCGGGTATTGCGGCTTTTGTGTTGTACAAGAATGGCTATTTACCTCAATTGGTGGGTGGTAAAGATGGCGCTTATTCAGCTATACTTACTTTTCTGCCAACAGGACTCAAGGGCTTGTCAGTAGCGGCTTTAACTGCGGCTATCGTGGCTTCGCTGGCAGGTAAAGTGAACAGCATTTCTACCATTTTTACACTTGATGTTTATAAAAAATATTTTGGTAAAGAAGCCGATGAAAGAAAGCTGGTAATGACTGGAAGAGTTACCGTTTTTGTTGCCATGATTGTAGCTGTACTTTTTACATGGAACGACCTGCTGGGCATTGGCGGCGTGGGTGGTTTTACTTATATTCAGAAGTATACAGGCTTCATAAGCCCCGGTGTTTTTGCAATGTTTATACTGGGCATGTTCTGGAAGCGGACAACCGGCGCCGCTGCCATTGCAGGGGTTATAACAGGTTTTGTATTATCAGTTTTCTTTAATGAATTTGCGCCACAGGTGTTAGGCAACGAAACGATTCTTTATACAGCTTATGCCAATGCACAAGGTGTGTATGAAATACCTTTTCATATTTGTATGGGGCTTTCGTTTTTGTTTACCATGATTGTGATGGTAGCCATCAGCATGGGTGGGCCTAAGATTAATCCTAAAGCGTTTGAATTGGATAGGGCCATGTTTAAACTTAAACCTTCTACGCTGGTTTTAATTATGCTTACCCTTTTCGTGATCTCTGCGCTTTATGTAAAGTTCTGGTAGGGAGGGTTTGGGTAATTATTATATATCAGCATCAGTTGTAAAACTTAATATTTTTTCCATATTTAAAATTGAAATGAGCTTACCGTTTACTTTAATAATATTGTTTTCGGTAAGCTCATTTAAAATTCGAAAAACTGTTTCGTAAGTTGTGCCTACAAAGGATGCAAAATCCTGCCGGCTAAGTTCAATATCTATTGTGCCATCATCTTTAACCTCAAATTTTTCTGTCAGGATTAACAGGGCCTGTGCAATTCTTCCCTTCACTGACATGTGTGCAAGATTGCGCATATTGCGTTCAGATTCTTTCAGTTCCTTTGCAAAAAACATCATTAGTTCGTATAAAAAATCCTGGTTGATTTTCGTAGTAGCTTTAAAAAAATCAAGATCAACATAACATACAGTAACCGGCTCCAATGCTGTTGCCGATACAGGATACAGTGAATCACCACCCAGCCCTCGGTGGCCTGCAATAGCACCTTTTCTGGCAAAGCGCAATATCAATTCTTTATCGCCCCATTTCTTATGAACTTTTACCGTGCCTTCATGAATAAAATAAATACCTTTCAACTCCTCTCCTTCTCGAAAAAGTACTTCCCCTTTTTTAAAATAAAGGTTTTGCCTGTTTACCTCCATTGCAGGCATCCATTCCTTTATACAAAGCCTGCACATCATACAGCTTTTTAAGTCGCAATCTTTTTTACTTTTCTTCATAATATTTTTTAATGGATGTTTGAAGCCGGGCAGTATTGTTGCTATATAGCTTTCGTTGCGTCGCACTCTTGTACGCTTATACCAACACTTAGCAATGTGCAGCAGCATACAGGTTTGCTTTCACGTTTATTGTGCAATATAAATTTAAAACAGTAAACGGATTTGCAGCAAGGGATTTAGTTGGCGCTAAACCCTGTAAAATATTTTAAGCGGGCAGCACCCTGCTGAAAAATGTACAGAACGTACAAGTGAGTGACACAAGGAACGATGATAGTAGTAATGGAGTTTGGCTTCGCCCACTACTTGTCAACAAAACATTCACTTATTTACAAATGAATTGCTGTACATATTTGTATTAACAATAACCTGCTGTGCAATTTGCGAGGGATGAAGGTTTACCACTTCGCCAATCATTATAATTGCGGGGTTGCTGAGGCCAGCATAGTGCGCTTTAAAAGCAATATCTCTTACTTTACCAATTACTATTTTTTCCTTTGCAGTTGTACCATTCTGTATAATAGCAACAGGCGTTTCATTTTTACCATGCGCTGCAAATATATCCATGATGGCTTCGAGCTTACTCATAGCCATTAAAATAATAACCGTTGCTGATGACTGAGCTGCAAGATGTATATCTTTTGATATTTCGCCAGATTGGGTGGTGCCGGTTGTAACCCAAAAACTTTCATTTACACCACGGCATGTAAGCGGGATCATTTGAGAAGCCGGAACAGCTATTGCACTGGAAATACCCGGAATAACCTCCACCTCTATTCCTGCATTATGTGCCGCATCTATTTCCTCCTGCGCTCTGCCAAAAACGAAGGGGTCGCCACCTTTCAACCGCACTACATGTCCATAAGAAAAAGCGTACTCTAAAATAATTTGATTGATCTCCTGCTGAGAAAGTGCATGACAGCCATAGCGCTTTCCTACAAATTGTTTTACAGACTTAGGCGAAGCATATTCTAACAGAGACTCATTTGCCAGTGCATCATATAATATTACATCTGCTTTTTTAATAGTGTTGATTGCCTTTAAGGTAATTAATTCAGGATCCCCCGGACCAGCACCAACAAGTGATAAAAATGGTTTATTCATATTATAAAATAATTAATATTATATAAATCATAATTTTAATGTTCAAATATAGAAATAAATTCATAATTTTATGATATAAATAATATTAGTAATAACAATTTATCCAATAATTTTTCTTTATTGTTATATACAAATATTTATAATTTGATTGCTTGCCATTATCACTACAAAAATTATTTGTATGAAAATTGTGATAATTGGCAATGGAATGGTTGGTTATAAATTCTGTGAAAAGATAACAGCCAAAGCAAAACCCGGACAGTTCCAAATAATTGTTTTTGGTGAGGAGATTCGCCCTGCTTACGACAGGGTACACCTTGGTGAATTTTTCTCAGGTAAATCTGCCGATGATCTTACACTTGCCACAGCCGAATGGTATTCATCCAATAATATTACTTTACATCTCGGCGATCCTGTTATATCTATTGACAGGGAAAATAAAACCGTTCTCTCCCACGCCGGTATTACCGCTTCTTACGATTATCTCATTTTATCCACAGGTTCTGCGGCGTTTGTTCCCCCAATTCCTGGTACAGATAAAAAAGGCGTTTTCATTTACCGCACCATTGAAGATTTGGAAATGATGACTGCCCATGCAAGAAAAGCAAAGAAAGGTGCAGTGATTGGAGGTGGTTTGCTTGGTCTTGAAGCTGCAAAAGCAATGATCGATCTTGGTGTTACTGATACGCATGTTATAGAATTTGCTCCACGCCTTATGCCCCGCCAGATTGATGATGCAGGTGCCGGCATGCTCAAAACAAAACTCGAAACTTTAGGACTGAAAATTCTTACCAGCAAAAACACGTCTTCCATTCTTGGTGATGAAACCATCACAGGCATGCAGTTTTCAGATGATACACATATAGATGTAGATATGCTGGTGATCTCTGCAGGTATTAAACCAAGAGATGAGTTGGCAAAACAATGCGGTCTGGAAGTTGGTCCACGTGGCGGTATTGTGGTGAATGATCATATGCAAACCGCTGATGCAAGCATCTTCGCCATTGGCGAATGTGCTTTACACAATGGAATGATCTACGGACTGGTTGCTCCGGGTTATGAAATGGCGGATGTTGTTGTTTCGAATATTACAGGTGGCAGCAAAACATTTACTGGCTATGACATGAGTACCAAACTCAAACTGATTGGTGTTGATGTGGCAAGCTTTGGTGATCCTTTTGTTGCAGGCACAGACTGCAACACCATCGTTTTTGAAGATAAAATAAAAGGTATTTATAAACGCATCAATGTTTCCAAAGATGGCAAGCATTTATTGGGTGGAGTATTGGTAGGTGAAGCAGAAGCTTACAATATGTTATTGCAAACCTGCAAGAACAAAGTAATACTTCCCCCTAATCCCGAAGATGTGATTCTTGGTTCAAGAGGTGGCAGCGAATCTGATGGAGGCGCAGGTGTTTTAAGTCTGCTTGATGATGCACTGATCTGTAGTTGTGAAAGTGTAACAAAAGCCGGTATATGCAATGCCGTAACTGATCAAAACTGCGAAACAATTGATGCAATAAAAAAATGCACAAAGGCTGGAACCGGCTGTGGTGGCTGTGTTCCAATGGTTAAAGACCTGATGCTGCATACCATGAAAGCACAGGGAAAATATATACGCAACGTTTTGTGCGAACACTTCAGTTATTCCCGCCAGGAGTTATACGATCTCGTAAAGATGAAAGAAATAAAATCTTTCGATAATGCGTTGAATGAGATCGGTCATGGGGATGGTTGCGAAGTTTGCAAGCCTGCCATCAGTTCTATTATGGCGAGTTTGTGGAACGAAATGATTCTTAAAAAAGGCAACGATACCGCACAGGACAGCAACGACCGTTACCTCGCAAACATTCAAAAAGGTGGAACCTATTCTGTAGTGCCACGTATTCCTGGTGGGGAGATCACACCTGATAAATTAATTGTAATCGGCCAGGTTGCAAAAAAATATAATCTCTATACAAAGATCACTGGCGGTCAGCGCATAGACATGTTTGGCGCGCATGTAAATGATCTTCCCGAAATATGGTCAGAGCTCATCGACGCAGGTTTCGAAAGCGGCCATGCGTATGGTAAAGCACTACGTACCGTAAAGAGTTGTGTGGGCAGCACATGGTGCCGTTTTGGTTTGCACGACAGTGTAAGTTTCGCTATTCAAATTGAAGAACGTTACCGTGGCCTGCGCTCTCCGCATAAGCTGAAAGGCGGTGTTAGTGGCTGTATCCGCGAATGCGCCGAAGCACAAAGCAAAGACTTTGGCATCATTGCTACAGAGAAAGGATGGAACCTTTTTGTGTGTGGTAATGGAGGCAGTAAACCTAAGCACGCATTGCTGCTTGCAACAGATCTCGACAGCGAAACATGCATAAAATATCTTGACCGGTTTCTCATGTTCTATATCAAAACTGCGGAGCCGCTTTCACGCACTGCCACGTGGCTCAACAAAATGGAAGGCGGCATAGATTACCTGCGCAATGTTGTTGTTAATGACAGCCTTGGTTTAGCGCAACAATTCGAAGCAGAAATGCAGTTGCTCGTTGATAGTTATAAATGCGAGTGGAAAGAAGTAGTGGAAACACAGGAGCTGCGTAAGCGTTTCAACCATTTTGTAAATGCTCCTGAAGAAAAAGATCCTACGATTCAGTTTGATGAATTAAGGGAGCAGAAGAAAGCAAAAGAATGGAAATAAAAATTATGAGCCAGGGTGCAGACTATGAATTGAGCATCCTTGCGTCGCACTCTTGTACTGTTAGATACATTATTGAGCAATGCGAAGAACGAAGCGGATACTTTAGCAGGCTTTAGCCAAAGAGCATATAAAAAAGAAAAGTGATTGAATCAATAAACCTGTTGCACAGTGCTGAAAAAAGAACAAAGCGTACAAGTGAGTGACACAACAGAAGCTAAATAGTAGCAATGCAGCTAAGTACAAAAAATAAATAATTATGAATAATACAATCACACAAAACATTACATGGTTTAAAGCCTGCAGAACACAGGATGTGCCGGCAAATGGCGGCGTATGTGTTAAATACAAAGACGACCAGATTGCACTGTTCCACTTTACACGGCGCGATGAATGGTATGCATCGCAGAACATGTGTCCGCACAGAATGCAGATGGCGCTAAGCCGCGGTATGATTGGCACACAGCAAGGCGAACCAAAAGTTGCCTGTCCTTTTCACAAAAAAACATTTTCACTTGTAACCGGCGAATGCCTTAGCGGAGATGAATGTTCTATAAAAACATACCCGGTTAAAGTAGAACATGATTATGTGTATGTAGGTATAACCGCAGATGAAAATATGGAAGATATGATGGTATAAAAAAAGAAGCCCGGCAGGTGGCAGCCGTACCGGGCTATAGGTTTCAAATAAATAGTCATTCACTTTAAAACCAAACCAAAAGTATGAGTAAAAAAATTGTTTTAACAACAGCACTCGTTCTTATTTTATTATTAAGTAAGCAGAACAACGCAAATGCACAGTTTTCCCTCAATGGGCAGCTACGTACAAGAACCGAATTACGCAACGGCTATGGTACGCTGAGCAAAGACACTTCAGCAGCTTTTTTTACATCGCAACGTGCACGCCTGGCCTTTGGCTATAAATGGGACAGGCTCAATTTCAATCTCTCCGTACAGGATGTGCGTGTATGGGGGCAGGATGCATCTTCTATAAACAATGCAGACGGCAACCGTCTGATGGTGCATGAAGCATGGGCCGAAGTAACCCTGTTGAATATTAGTGATACCACTATCAAAACAAAAGGCATTGATAACCTCACATTGAAGATCGGCCGCCAGGCTTTGATCTATGATGATGTGCGTTTGCTTGGCGATCTCGACTGGCTGCAGCAGGCACGCAGGCATGATGCAGTTTTATTAAAAGCAATGCATCATGGCTGGCAGTTCGATCTTGGTGCAGGTTTTAACCAAAACAACGAAAACGTTGGCAATGTAGGTACCGGTTATCTTGCCGGCAATGTGCCCCAATATGTTACCAATTCTGTTGGTACGCTCGTTGCCGTACCCATTGGTATAGTGCCACTTTCATCTGGCGGTACCATTGGCGGTAAAAGCAGCACCATAGGCACACCGGTATTAATGAATAACGTTAGCACCAATGGCATGAACCAGGAATACAAAGCCATGCAGATGCTTTATGTGAGCCACAAGTTTGGACAAACAAAATTCGCAGGTCTTTTCTTTAAAGATGATTTTGGAAAGTTCCGTCTTGACTCTGTAAATACAGGCGGGGGCTATGTATATGGAAGAAGGTACGATGTAAAAGGTGTTAACAGTCGCATTACTTATGGCGGTATGCTTACAGGTACTATTGGCAATGCTTCTACCGGGTTAAAGAAATCATGGATGCTTGCTGCGTATTTTCAAAGTGGAAAAGATAAAGATGGTAAGAGTTTAAGCGCTTCACATTTTGCTGGATACGTGATGCTGCAGTCAGGCAAATTTAGTTTTGGACCGGGCATTGAATATTTATCTGGTAACGAATCTACAACAGCCTCAACTGAGAACCACCGCTTCGATCCGTTGTATGGAACACCGCATAAACACTGGGGTTATATGGATTACTTCTATACAGGAACCGGCTCTGCAGCAGGCGGTTTACTTAACCCATACTTTAAAACAAAGTTTACAACCAAAGATTTTTTTGTATCGCTTGATGTACACAATTTCTCATTGGCAAAAACCATGTTGAATACACTTGATCCAAACAAACCTGCATTGGATAAAAACATGGGTTTTGAATTTGACTTTGTTGCCAACTATACTTTGAACAAGTTTACTACAGTTGAAGGCGGTTACAGTTTTATGAAAGCAACCAATACACTTGAGTTTGTAAAAAGAGGAACATTAAATTCTTATGATCACTCTCCCAACTGGGCTTATTTAATGATCAACATTAAACCAGATTTCTTCTTCACCAAACCAGTTGCCATTAAACAGTAAGTAATTAATCAAACTTAAAACAACACAATGAAAAATATTTTCAGCATATATAAAAAAGTCTTTATCACGGCATGCTTTGCAATTGTATCATTCACGTTCACGCATGCACAAAAAGTTATCAAACTTGGCTTTATTCCATTAACAGATTGTGCCCCGCTTGTTATTGCAAAAGAGATGGGCTTCTTTCAAAAGTATGGCGTTAATGTACAACTCTCCAAAGAAGCATCATGGGCCAACATACGCGATAAAGTTTTAAACGGCGAACTCGATGGCGCACACTGTTTATTCTCCATGCCGTTCTCCGTTTACGAAGGCATTGGCGGCAAAGCAGGTTCTGAAATGCGCATAGCAATGGTGCTCAATAATAATGGACAGGCCATTACTTTATCAAAAGATTTCTGTGGCCTTGTAGGCTTTAAAGAAATAAAAAAAGTTGCAGCAGCAGTTAAATCTGTGCAGTCAAAAAAGGATGTAACATTTGCGGTTACCTTCCCCGGCGGTACACACGATATATGGCTGCGCAACTGGCTGGCAGCCTGTGGCGTTAACGCAAAATCTGTTGGCATCATTACTATTCCGCCGCCGCAAATGGTTGCAAATATGCGTGTGGATAATATGGAAGGCTTCAGTGTTGGCGAACCATGGAATGGCGTAGCAGCCACACAGGGCGTGGGTTTCACCGCTATTGCAAGCCAGGACATCTGGAAGAACCATCCCGAAAAAGCTCTCGTGGTAAACAAAGCATTTTCTGAAACAGATAAAGAAGATCTTAAGAAAGTGATGATGGCAATTATAGAAGCATGCAAGTGGCTCGACGATATGGGCAACCGTAAAAAAGCTGCAGCCATTTTATCGAAACCAAATTATGTAAACGCACCGGTGCAGGTTATAGAAGCACGCCTTATGGGCAGCTACGATCTTGGCTGCGATCTTGGTGTACAGAAATATAAAGATGATTACATGCTGTTTTACAACAATGGTTTTGTAAACGCACCACGCATTGCACACGGCATCTGGTTCGAGGCGCAGTATGCACGTTTTGGCATGGCTGCATTGCCTGCCGATTACAAACAGATCTCTGATAAACTGATCATGCAGGATTTGTATGCAGAAGTTGCAAAGACAATGGGCGTTATGGTTCCGGCGGATGACATGAAGCCCTTTAAAACAAATTTGGAAACAGCAACATTCGATCCCAATAATCCAAAAGCTTATTTGGCGGTTTGCACAAAATAAGTCTGAACCTGGATTTGGGAAGATTATAAAGACTAGAAGGAATTTGAAAAAAAATATGGGCCCGGCAATAGGATATGAATGAAGCTTTCGTTGCGTCGCACTCTTGTACTGATGAACCAATATGCAGCAAAAAGAAAGTAAAGCCGGCAAAGAAAATATATTCTCATGTGCAACATTTCTCTTTGAGGCTTTACTGATTTTTCGCACTGCTGCTGTCATATCTGAAAGTACAAGAGTGCGACGCAACAGGCGATCACAAAAGATATATTGCCGGGTCCATAAAAATTATTTCATCATAACATAAAACAAAAATGAAAGATATAACACTCAATAAAATTATATGGCCAACTGTCTACTTTATTACAGGCATGGCCATACTTGGTGGCCTATGGCATTTGGTATCATTACTTACAGGTAACCAGGTGCCATCTCCTATCGCCACATGGAATGTGTTTAAAGAAGTATTGCAAAACCCATGGCAAAACGATCCTGATTATAAAGGCATCGGCACAAAACTGTTAAGCTCGCTGGGCCGCGTGGGCATTGGGTTTGGACTGGGTAGCCTGGTTGCCATACCACTTGGTTTTGTAATGGGCAGCAATAAAATATTGATGAATATTTTTAACCCGATGGTGCAGATACTACGCCCGGTTTCTCCACTCGCATGGTTCCCGCTGGGGCTTGCTATTTTTCAAAACTCACCGGAAGCAAGCATCTTCATGATATTCATTTGTTCACTATGGCCAACGCTTATCAATACATCATTTGGCGTAGCTTCTATTCCACAAGATCATAAAAATGTAGGCAAAGCATTTGGCTTTTCAACGTGGAAGTATATCACAAAAATTATGGTGCCTTTTAGTATGCCGCATATCATTACCGGTCTCAGGCTTTCTATAGGCGTTGCCTGGATGGTGATCGTTGCAGGTGAAATGTTATCCGGTGGTATTGGTCTTGGCTATTTTGTTTGGGAAGAAGGATTCAATGGCGGCAGTATAGAAAAAATTCTTGTTGCCATTATCATCATTGGTGTTGTGGGCTTACTGCTTGATAAGATATTTACTGTACTGCAAAAAAGATTTACGTATGCTATTTAAGCCCCCATCCCCTGAAGGGGAGCAAGACAAAACAAAAGAGTACCCGTTTTTTTAACTCCTCCATTATAACACCCCTTTAGGGGATGGGGGTTTAAACAAATTACAATGAGCACAACAACTATAAATATTACTTCAGAACAAATTGCAGATGCAATTCTGGAACCTGTACTGCATCCAAAACCAGCAATTGAAGTGGACAATGTAACAGTAAGTTTTAAAACATCAAAAGGGTTTTATACTGCTGTAAAAGACATCAGCCTTACTGTAAAGAAAGGTGAGATTGTTGCATTGATCGGCCACTCAGGTTGCGGCAAATCTACGTTGATGGGAACCATAAGCGGCATGGTAAAACCAACACAGGGCGCGGTTACGGCAAACGCTGAAACCGTTACAGGTCCCGGTCCTGATCGTGGTATCGTTTTTCAAAACTATTCTTTGCTTCCCTGGCTTACCGTGTACAGAAATATTTATGAAGCAGTTGATTCTGCTATAAAAAATAAATCAGCCGCGGAGAAAAGAGAACTGGTAGAAGCAAATTTAAAAATGGTAAAACTATGGGAGCATAAAGATAAACTTCCAGGACATTTATCTGGGGGCATGAAACAGCGTGTGGCCATTGCAAGGGCATTTGCCATCAATCCTTCCATTCTTTTATTAGATGAACCTTTTGGCGCACTCGATGCATTAACCAAAAGCAATATGCACGTAGAGTTGCTTAAACTCTGGAACCTTGATAACCGCAACAAAACAATTGTAATGGTTACGCATGATATTGAAGAAGCCATCTTTTTATCAGACCGTGTAGTGGTTATGAACAACGGACCTGCAGCAACTATCAAAGAAATTGTTGAAGTGACTTTGCCAAGGCCACGCAACAAAAAAGATATTGTACACGATGAGCAGTACATGAAAATCCATGATAAACTGCTCAACCTTTTAATTGATAAATTTTCTATTGACGATATCTAACCAAATAAAATTATTATTCATTAAACACATAGCAATGACAAGCAGCAAACAACCACTCAGCGTATTAAAAATCTTTTCTTTTAAAGGCATCCAGATGCGCACTTTCCACATTACATGGCTTACATTTTTTGTATGCTTTTTTGGATGGTTTGGTATTGCGCCGCTAATGCCAACAATAAGGGAAGACCTTGGCTTAACAAAAGCACAGGTGGGTAATACAATCATCGCAGCAGTATCAGCAACTATTATTGCACGTTTAATTATTGGAAAACTTTGCGATACATGGGGGCCGAGAAAAACTTACGCAACATTACTTACTATTTGTGCATTCCCTGTAATGCTTGTTGGCCTTGCACATAGTTACACATCATTCTTATTATTCCGTTTGGCTATTGGTGTTATCGGTGCATCATTTGTTATTACGCAGTTTCATACATCCATGATGTTTGCGCCAAAGATCAAAGGCACAGCCAATGCTGTAGCAGGTGGCTGGGGCAACCTTGGCGGTGGTATTACCAACATGGTTATGCCATTAATATTTGCTGCCATTGTAGGTTTTGGTTATACAAAAAGTGAAGCATGGCGTTATGCAATGGTTATTCCCGGATTGCTGTTATTAGTAATGGCTTTTGTATATTATAAATTCACCAAAGACACGCCAGCAGGAAATTACAGCGAAATTGGCAGGATAAAAACAGTAAAAGAAAAAACAGATTACAGCATTTTAAAAGACTGGCGCATCTGGGCATTAGCAATGGCATATTCTGTTTGCTTCGGTATGGAAATTACTTTCGATAATGTGGCCGCACTTCACTTTGTTGATACGTTTAAACTTACACAATCCACCGCAGGTTTATGGGCCGGTGTATTTGGTTTCATGAACATTTTTGCACGTGCACTAGGTGGCATCTTCGCAGATAAAGTGGGCAGCAAATATGGTATGCGCGGCAAAGGATTGTTACTTGCTGCAATGTTGTTGCTCGAAGGTATCGGCATCATTTTATTTGCGCAGGCAGGCAATCTTGAACTTGCCATTATCAGCATGTTATCATTCGCATTGTTTTTGAAAATGGCGAATGGTACAACATACGCCATTGTGCCTTTTGTAAATGAAAAAAATGTAGGTCTTGTAAGCGGCATTGTGGGTGCAGGCGGCAATGTGGGTGGTATGCTGTTTGGCTTTTTATTTAAGAGCGAAACCATCACTTACCTGCAGGCTTTTTCTTATATCGGTTATATCGTTATCGGTGTTTCAGCAATTGTTGTGGTAACAAAATTTGCTAAAGCAAAAGTTGTTGAAGCGGTTGAAGCGGAAACTGAAATGGCAGCGGCGTAGTAGTGAATGGTGAGTGGTCAATGGTGAATAAAGAGAAGAAAAATTATTGACCAAACAATTGAATAAATATTAAGCTTTTGTTGCGTCGCACTCTTGTACAATAAGAATATAATTGAACAATGCAAAGTAACCAAAATAACGTTCGTCATTGCGAGGAACGAAGCAATCTTCTGTAGTGCGTTTCTCCGATTTTCATGTTATGCCAGGAGATTGCTTCGGAGGCCTCGCAATGACGAACAAAGTTCAGAACGTACAAGTGAGGAATTTGCGTGACGAAGCAGCAAATTCGTAACAACAGGAGATGACCAAAGAACAAATAGCTGACCAACAAAAAAATAAATGGGTAATTCATCATCATATAAAACTACTTGTTGCTACTGCGGTGTAGGCTGCGGTGTTGTGGTAAACAAAGACCGCAATGGCAAACTGCATGTGGAAGGCGATAAAGATCACCCGGTAAATAAAGGCATGCTTTGCAGCAAAGGAATGAACCTGCATTACACGGTGATGGATCAGAGTGACCGTTTGTTGTATCCAGAAATGCGTTACAACAAAAACATGCAGCGGCAAAGGGTTTCGTGGGATGTGGCATTGGACAGAACAGTTGCTGTATTTAAAACACTCATCGAAAAATATGGGCCGGATAGTGTGGCATTTTATGCATCGGGGCAATGTTTAACAGAAGAATATTATGTAGTAAATAAACTGGTAAAAGGTTTTATAGGCAGTAATAATCTTGATACAAATTCGAGGCTTTGTATGAGCAGTGCAGTGGCTGCATACAAAATGAGTTTAGGTGAAGACAGTGTACCGGGCAATTATGATGACCTTGAAAAAGCAGATTGCATTTTTGTTGCAGGTGCCAACCCTGCATGGTGCCATCCTATTATCTGGAGAAGGGTTGAAGCGGCAAAAGAAAAAAATCCGAATTTAAAAATCATTGTAAGTGACCCGCGCAAAACACAAACATGCGCTTATGCAAATGTGCATTTTCAAATAAAGCCTGGAACTGATATTGTACTGCACCATGCAATAGGCAGGGTACTGATTGAGAATGGTGATATTGATTTTAAATTCATCAAAAACAATACAGAAGGGTTTAAGCAATACAGCGAAAAAGTAATGGAACGCAGCATTGCAGAAGCTGCTGTAATATGCGATATACCTGAATCTGCAATAAGAGAAGCAGCTTTGTACATTGGCAATGCAAAGGGTTTTGTTACACTATGGACAATGGGTTTAAACCAGAGTGTGGTTGGGGTAAATAAAAACCTTTCACTCATCAATCTTAATTTAATTACAGGCCATATTGGTAAGCCTGGCAGCGGTCCGTTCTCTTTAACCGGTCAGCCAAATGCAATGGGTGGCCGTGAAGTTGGTGGCATGGCAAATATGTTACCTGCACATAGAAACTTAGCAAACGAAGCTGATAGAAATTTTGTACAGCAATTCTGGAATAGCAATACAATTTCTGCAAAGCCTGGCTTTACTGCAACAGAAATGTTTGAAGCTTTGAATGATGGAAGATTGAAGGCAGTGTGGATCATGGGAACCAATCCATTGGTAAGTTTACCAGATGTGCGCATGGCAGAAGCTGCTTTAAAGAAAGCAAAGTTTATAGTGGTGCAGGATGTAAGCAATAAACCTGAAACATTACAATATGCAGATGTAGTATTGCCTGCAGCAGCATGGGCAGAGAAAGAAGGAACGATGACGAATGCAGAAAGAAGGATTGCTTACTTAAATAAAATTGCTGATGCACCCGGTGAAGCGTTGCCAGATGCTGAGATCTTATGCAGCTTTGCAAAGAAGATGGGCTTCGATGGTTTTGATTATAAAAATACTTCAGAAATATATGATGAACATTGTAAACTTACAGCAGGGACAAATATTGATATTAGCGGATTGAGTCATGAAATATTGAAAGAAAAAGGCAGTGTGCAATGGCCATATGCAAAACAGGAAAAAGGTTTTGGCACAGAGCGTTTGTTTACAGATAAGAAATTTTATACCCCTTCACAAAAAGCTGTTATACATAGTTGTGACGACAGCAACCAGAGTGAAGCTACTACCGGAGATTTGCCACTCATACTAACCACTGGCCGCATTCGTGACCAGTGGCATACTATGAGCAAGACCGGAAAAGTGAGCAAATTGAAACAGCATATCAGCAATGCGTTTTTAGAGATACATCCTGATGATGCAAGCAAAAGAAATATCAATGAAGATGATCTTATTGAAATATTTAATGGCAGAGGCAATGTAAGAGTAAAAGCAAAATTATCAACAGATATAAAACGTGGTGTTGTATTCTTACCGATGCATTGGGGTAAAATATTGAACAGCGATTTAAACCGTGCAAATAACCTTACCAACAATTTGATTGATTCTATTTCTAAAGAGCCGGATTTTAAATTTTCGGCAGTACAGGTTAAGCGGTATAAAAAAGAAAAACAAAAGGTTATTGTAATTGGTGCTGGTGCCGGTGCTTTTGGTTTTGTAAAAAGTTACAGGGCATTAAACAGTGAAGATGAAATAGAAATTTTTAGTAAAGAAAACTTTCCATTTTATAACAGGGTAATGCTGCCGGATTATATCAGCGGGGCACAGGAATGGCAGCAGTTGGTAAAGATGAAAGATGAAGAAGAATTTGATTTCAATATTAAACTGCATCGTGGTGTAAGCATTGAAAACATTGACAGGGAAAATAAAATGGTTACCGACAGCAATGGTAACACACATAATTATAATGTTTTATTAATGGCAACAGGCAGCCGCGCCACAATGCTGAAAGATATTCCTGTGATGAAAGGCATCTTTACCATGCGCAGCCGTGTGGATGCCGACAACTTTAAAAAACATGTTGATCCATCAAAGGGAAAAGTATTGATACTTGGTGGTGGATTACTGGGAATAGAGTTAGCTGCATCATTAAAGGAAGTAAATGTTGATGTGTGTATTGTACAACGCATCTCAAGATTGATGGACAGGCAGCTTGATATTTTAGGCAGTCAGCTACTGCATGAAGAATTGGAAGATAAAGGAATTGACATTTATTACGACGATGAAATAGAACGCTTTCATGGTAATGGAAAAGTGAGCGGGGTGCGTTTAAAAAGTGGCCAGGAGATCAATTGCCAGGCTATTGTAATCGCCATCGGTACCACGCCAAACGTAGAGCTGGCAAGGGCTTGCGGTATTGAGTGCAAACGTGGGGTGGTGGTAAATGATTACCTGCTTACAAATGATCCAAACATTTATGCCATTGGGGAAATTGCTGAATTCAAAGGATTTTTATATGGCATCACTGCTGCTGCGGAGCAACAGGCTGAGATTGTTGCCCGGCATTTAAACGGCGATATTGCACATTACTATGAAGGCTCTTTGCTGATGAATATTCTGAAGATGCATGGAACAGAATTGTGTTCCCTTGGTTTGGCTGAAGCACCTTCTAATGATGCTGCTTATGAAGAAGTTGTGTTTATTGATAAAGCAAAACGTTACTACAAAAAATGCATTATTCATAATGACCGTTTGGTGGGTGCAATTCTTATAGGCGATAAAACAGAGTTCTTAGAGTTCAAAGATTTAATCAGCAACAAAATTGAATTATCTGAGAAGCGTTTGGAGCTACTGCGTTCAGGGAAAAAAGCTGAACCAGTTATTGGTAAATTAGTTTGTTCGTGTGGCGGTGTGGGCGAAGGAAATATCATCAATAAGATTAATGAAGGTTGTACAGAGTTAAAAACATTGTGCCAGGCAAGTGGCGCTGGTTTGGGTTGTGGCAGTTGCAGAACAGAAGTGCAGGCGATGTTGGAGAAGATGAAACCTCCAACCTCTAAAGGGGAGTTGATAAGGGAAGTGAATAAAAATGAATTAACAATTATAAGAGCTTAGTGCATAATTGCAGAGTAAAGAATTAAAAGTACAAGAGTGCGACGCAAGAAAAGTATAATAGTAGTAATGGAGCTAAGTACAAAAAATAAAAATCGCTTTAAAGCCCCTTTAGGGGTTTGGGGCTTCTGGGAGGTTTTATGATTACAATCAATTTTACAGGCGGTATAGTTTCTCCGGGATATTTAAAAGATATCCTTGAAATAGCTGCAGCATGCGGCATTACAAATGTGGGCTTTGGGCTGCGGCAGCAGCTGAAATTTGAAGTGCCATTAAAATATGATGCATTGTTTGATAAGCTATGCGCCGAAAAAAATATTACATTTTACAGAGGCAGTGAAGTAAAGCCAAATATCGTTAGCTCCTACCCTGCCGCAAATATTTTTACAACAGAGAGCTGGTTAAAAGAAGGTGTGTATAAAGATATTTTTTATGCACTTGATTATATACCCGAACTAAAAATAAATGTGTGCGACAGCAGCCAGAGTTTTGTTCCGTTTCTTACCGGGCATATTAACCTGATTGCTTCACCGGCTTTGCATTACTGGTATTTGTACATACGTTTTCCAAAAACACATTCCGTTTTTTGCTGGCCCGAATTGATTTACACAAACGATTTAACAGAAGTTACAAAGCAACTGGAGCAGCTGCTGCTAAAGGATGCTGCTGCATTTTATACAAACCAAAAACCCGATGGCATTAAGTTATACGAAAGCTTTAAAAAAAAGCACAGCTACATTGGTAAACCGATAGAAACAGAACTGGCATTGCCAAAATTTTATTTGCCTTATTACGAAGGTTTTAATAAAGCAGATAATAATTACTGGCTGGGTATTTACAGAAGGGATGAATTGTTCCCGGTTTCTTTTTTAATTGGCGTTTGTAACATTTGTCTGGAAACAAAGATTGGCCAACTATACACCACACCATGGAAAGGGATTATTATAAAAGGGATTGAACCAGGCAACAGGAATTTATGGGACCATGTATTGGGCAAATACCGCATCAATGTGCGCCATGCAGCCAATGAACTAAACTGGCAGGTGGAAGATAACAGTGAAGATGGCCTTGTGCTGAAACGCCATATTATCCGCCATTTTGATAAAGAAGATGTGCGTACGTATGGTTTAAGTTTTGCCATGCAAACACGGCTTTCCTCGTGCATGTTTGGGTCTGTAATTATACGTAAGCAGCAAAATAAAAACCCGCACAGGTTAAAATCGCTGGAACGTTTCGATATTTTATACAACCGCAATTTTTCGCCCAATTCAGGTGAGCTTGTTGTTTTTCGCGAAGGGGTTGAAAAAGATTATTTAGGCACTTACCTTGTGTCGCTTTGCAAATTATTTTATGAGCAGGAAAATAAAGATGATGTTTTATACCACCATATAAATGCCACAACTGCCCAAAATACTACGGCAACAAAAACGATAAAAAAGGTACATCAGTGCAAACACTGTTTTACTGTTTACGATGAAACAGAAACCAACACAGCATTTGATGCATTGCGCGGAGATTACTGTTGCCCCTTATGCGATGCCCCCAAAACCGATTTTACTGAAGTGGATGAAAGCCTGTTGCAATTGCAGGATTAAACTTTGGTACCGGGCTTAAGAATATCTATTTAACTTTTCTTGCGTCGCACTCTTGTACGTTCGGATCAAGCAGCAGCAATGCGAAGACCGAAACGTAAAACTTGAATTCTGCATTCTCTCGTTGCCTTGTTGCCTTGTTGCCTCTTCTTCCTTCAGTACAAGAGTGCGACGCAACGAAAGCTTAATAAGGAGCTAATTGCCGGGTTCAAAAAAAAACTATTAATTGCCGGCAGTTTTAAAAAGCTTACGAGTATTTTTTAAAATTAATAGCAGGTTATCGGGCATTTCTGTAATTTCAATTTTTCCGGGTTTTAATGCAATAAAATATAACCGGTTTTAATTTATGAACCTGTAAAAAACTACCCTATGGCAGGGAAATCTTCCAAAATCTTTCTGTTTTTTTTATTGCTTTTACAAGCGCTGGCTTACGGCCAGGTAGATTTAAACAAAGGGTTAATCGCATATTATCCGTTTAACGGCAATGCCAATGACATGAGCGGTAACGGAAGCAACCCTTCTTTTAATAATGCTAAACTTACGGCTGACAGGTTTGGCAACGCTAACAGCGCCTATTACTTTAACGGGGTAAATAATTACATTCAAATACCAAACACTGCTTTTCTAAATACAGCAAACAAAATAAGTATTTGTGCCTGGGTAAAGCCAATGGGATTTTATGGGGGCAAATGCCATACCAACAGCATTTTAATGAAAGGCAATGATGAGGCTACGGCAGGTGAATATTATTTAAGGTTTGATGACCGTTCGTACGGAACAGATGATAAATGCTTAACGAATACTGTTGATACAAATCACCAGATATTTTATACCAATTTTGTAGAACCGGGGCAAGCCAACCCTCCTTATGTGCATACAAATGAATGGTATTCGCTTGTGCTTACTTATGACGGCTCTGCCGCAAAATTCTATGTAAACTGTAACCTTGTTGTAACGGTATTTGTGGCAGCGAGTGAATTTACAAACACTGCCGATCTGTTCTTTGGAAAAAGAAATGATGCTGCCTATCCATACTGGTTTAATGGCGTTTTAGATGATATACGCATTTATAACAGGGACCTAACCCAGGATGAGGTAAATGTTGCAGGAGGTTGCAGTTCCAGCGGTAATCTTGGGTGCAGCAATAACTGGCTGAATGTAAAAAGTGAGATATCGGGTGTAAGGATTGGCGACCTTGATATTACCGGTAACAAGTTAACTATTGAAGCAACCGTTAACAGAACCCAGCCATACGATCCTTCTTTTTACGGCGGAGATATTGTTTCTAAACATACAGATCCTAGTGATGCAAATTATTTACTGAGGGCAAACCGTGCAGAGATAACCACAACAAACGGCTTTTATACTACACCAAATACTTGTGGAATTGAATTAAATAAAACTTACCATTTAGCGATGGTGTATGATGGCAATTATTTAAAATATTATTCCAATGGATTTCTAATGAGCCAGGTTGCATGTAGCGGAGACATGGCTACAAATAACTGGTTAACTGCAATAAGTACGACCGCGGATTTATCATCCCCCTATCCGGCAGATTTTTTAGGCTATGTGAACGAAGTTCGTATCTGGAATGTTGCCCGTACGCAGGATGAATTGAGAAAATATCAAGACATACCGTTGCCTAATCCCGCTACAAAGCAAGGATTACTTGCCTATTATACTTTCAACGATCTTAAAAATAAGCAGGGTAATGCTGCATGGGATGGAACACTTTTAGGTAATGCTTCAATTAATGAAGCCAACCCTGAATGTGCCAGTTATATTGCGGATTCATGCGGTATTGCTGTTATTGCCAATCAAATACTTTCGGTTGGTTTCACAATTCCCGATACAGTTTGTGTAAACACACCAGTATCTATTAAAAACACTACAACCGGAGGTACCAATTTCTACTGGAATTTTTGCACTGCAGATATTAACCAAATACCTGAAGGGCAAAATTTGGGAAACATAGATGGCAGATTTTCGGCTCCGGTTTTCCTGGACTATGTGTTGGTCAACAATAATTACTATGGCTTTTTGATCAATTATAATCCTGGAAAATTAATCAGGTTAGATTTTGGCAACAGCCTGCTGAATGCGCCAACATCTGTAGACCTCGGAAATTTTGGAGGTATTATACCAACAGGTGCAGGTGCAGAAGGCATACAGGTTGTACAAAATGAAGGGAAATGGTATGCAATAATTGTAGCTGGCTGGTTACCATCAGGGAGCGATCCCAGGATTCTGAAAATAGACTTTGGCGCAGATATTACAAATCTTAATCCGTTGGCAACTGATTGGGGCAATATTGGAAATTTATCTCAGCCAATAGATCTCCACGTATTTAAAGACAATGACAGTTGGTACGGATTTACGGTGAATGCCGAAAACAATACCATCACCCGCTTTAACTTTACAAACAGTTTTGATAATACTCCTTCTGCAGATAACCTGGGCAATGTAGGCGGCTTAACTTATCCAACCGGTATTTATGCTGTAAATGACAATGGTTACTGGAGGGTATTTATTCTAAACGCAGGAGATAACACAAGAATTACTGGTCAGTTCTCCTTATCAAGATTAGACTTTGGAACTTCACTGCTCAGCACACCTACAGGCGTTAACCTGGGCAATCCGGGAAATATGCTGCAGCACCCACG
>JANXWM010000089.1 GCA_025351145.1 Chitinophagaceae bacterium | reverse complement strand
AAGCATATTGGAACGCAGGCCAATCAAACCCCTTGAAGGTATTTCAAATTCAAGATGCTGCATTTCGCCTTTGCTTTCCATAATGTGCATTTCACCTTTGCGTTGTGTAACAAGGTCAATAACCCTGCCGCTGAATTCCTGTGGCACATCAACTACCAATGTTTCGTAAGGCTCACATTTTTTGTCATCAATATATTTCACCAGCACGGTAGGCTGGCCAACATTTAATTCGTAGCCTTCCCTGCGCATAGTTTCTATTAAAATGCCCAAGTGTAAAATACCGCGGCCAAATACCAGGAAACTGTCTGCACCATCAGTATCTTCTACACGCAATGCAAGGTTTTTTTCAGTTTCTTTCATCAGGCGGTCACGAAGGTGACGGCTTGTAACAAATTTACCATCACGGCCAAAGAAAGGTGAGTTATTAATGCTGAAGAGCATGCTCATAGTAGGTTCATCCACACTTATTACCGGCAGCGCTTCAGGGTTGTCAATATCGGCAATGGTATCGCCAATATTAAAATCTTCCAGGCCAACTACCGCACAAAGATCGCCGCAAACTACTTCCGCAACTTTCTTTTTGCCCATGCCTTCAAAAACATAGAGCTCCTTTACCTTAGTGCGTTTGATGGTTCCATCGGCCTGCATCAATGCAATTGTCTGGGCTTCTTTTATTACGCCGCGTGCTACTTTACCAATGGCAATACGGCCAAGGAAAGAAGAATAATCCAATGAGGTAATCTGCATTTGCAGCGGTCCTTCATTTATTGGCGGCTCAGGAACATATTTAATAACGCCATCAAGCAACGGCGTAATATCTTCACTTTGGGTTAATGAATCGTTGAACCAGCCATTCTTACCACTTCCGTAGAATGTTGGGAAATCAAGCTGTTCTTCAGTTGCATCAAGGTTAAAGAAGAGTTCAAATACTGCATCATGCACTTCATCAGGGCGGCAGTTAGGCTTATCAACTTTGTTAATAATCACAATTGGTTTCAGGTTCAGGTGCAATGCTTTCTGCAGTACAAAACGCGTTTGTGGCATTGGGCCTTCAAAAGCATCAACGAGCAATAAAACACCATCTGCCATTTTCAATACACGCTCAACTTCACCTCCAAAATCACTGTGGCCGGGTGTATCAATCACATTTATCTTAACACCTTTATACGTTACTGATGCGTTTTTACTGAAGATAGTGATGCCCCTTTCACGTTCCAGGTCATTGCTGTCCATAATCAAATCACCCGTGTCCTGGTTTTCCCTGAATACTTTGGTGGTATGTAAAATTTTATCTACCAGTGTAGTTTTACCATGGTCAACGTGCGCAATGATTGCAATATTTCTTATTTCCATTATAAGTTCTTTAAACTATCTTTTTGTGCTGAACCGTAAGCCAGAAGCGGCATACAGCGAACGGCGCAAAGAATACAGTTATTTTTAAGCTGCAAATGTACGGATTTGCAACGGAGGAGCAAGGGGCAAAGAGATGAATATTATGTTACGGGCTGTTGAGCCCTGTGGCATCGTCCCTTGTGTCACTCACTTGTACGTTTGGATTATGAATGGGCTTTTACCGTAGCAGAGATATAAAAAATATTTAATTTTTTCTGTATTATCTGCAGTTTGAATAAGCCATGCTGAATATTGGAAACCCGTTGCACTGTGCCGAATAGTATTACCGAACGTACAAGAGTGCGACGCAAGGGAAGCTTAATAGTAGCAGTGTTGCCGGGTTCATAAAAATTGTTTTTGTGTAATGATTACTGCATCACTGCAAAACAGTCAATTCATTTTTATCATACATTCGGCGAACAGTTTTGTTTTCCCCCTTCAGCCTTCTTGCGGTTTCAATTACATGCTGCACCACATCGTAGGTGGAGTTATTTAAAATTAGAGGTTTTGGGGCCGGCCCATTTATCCAGGCTTTAACCTGGAAAATAAATGTATCGTTAATAGAAGTAATTACCGGAACATTAAATTCTTTTAGTGCTGCTGCATTGCACAGTTGTTCGTACTGCCCTTTAATGGGCAGGCAAATTAATTTCTTTTTTAAATAAAGCGCTTCAGCGGGTGTTTCAAAACCAGCGCCGGTAATTATCCCGTGGCAGTGGATCATACTTTCATTAAACGCTTTATTGTTTACAGGAATAAACGTAATGTTTTCATCAATCGTAGTTTCTTTTAGGTTTTTGGAGAATACTTCAAACTTAAAACCTCTTAGCTGTTTTAAATATTTTGCCACAATATGATCAGCATAATGAGAAAGGTAGACGGTAATATGCCCTTTGTCTGTTGCTTCTGCTTTTAAGATTTCATTTTTAATAACCGGGCTAAAAATAAAATCATCATATTGTTTAAAATGCAAACCAACATAAGCATTGGCTGTAGCATATTTTTTTAAAACAAGTTCACCAGCAAAATCTTTTTTTGCAGGTCTTGGAGATTTCATGGATTGAAAACTTGCCTGGTGGCCAAAATTTACCGAGGGCACTTTTTTTAGCCTGCATGCCAATGATGTAATGCTCTCAAAATCATTGATCACCACATCATATTTTTCGACAGTCAATTTTCTGGCTTCATTAAAAATGCATATTGGATTAAAGGCCTTCAACATTTTCCAGTAATCCAGTCCACCACGGTTGCCATAAAATAAACTTACACCGTTGCTCCTGTATTTTACCGGTAGATCAAACTCCAGGTTACTGTTGCTCCCGCTAAGAAACACATCTACTTCACCATATTGTTGCAGGTATGGCATTAATTCAATTGCCCTGGCTATATGCCCGTTACCTGTTGCCTGTATCGCGTAAAATATTTTCATCATTGCCTTCTGTTATTGAGCGGTCATTACCAACGAATTTATAAACATGGC
>JANXWM010000054.1 GCA_025351145.1 Chitinophagaceae bacterium | reverse complement strand
TCCATTAAGCGGGTTAATATCGCTTGACTGATAAGTATGTGCCTTTGAACTTGTTCCGCTCCCGTTAACAGTGCCAATTTTTATCCACGATGTACCATCATTGCTCCGTTCAATATCAAAGTGGTTGCAATTTAATTCGGTAGCAGTTGTCCATTGTAACTGAACATGGCCATTATCATTATGCACACTGAAGCTGGCCAAACTTATTGGCAGCACTGATGCAGTTAACAAGAATGGTTTTGATACCCCCTTAGGATAATTTGCCGCAGCAACCCTGAAATAATATATTGTTCCGGCTTTTAAATTGGCGGTGGGCTTAATAGCCCATTCATATTCCGTAACAGTATTTGCCAGAAGCGTATCCTTTGGTAACAGTTCCTGAGCAAGGATAATTTTGCCAGGCTGAAATGTGAATGCCTGTCCTGTTAATTGTTTCGTAGTTGGCTGCAGATCGGTTACGAACGAGCTGGAACCTGCAAGCATAAAAGGTTCTGTTCCTGCTGCCAAAGTAATTTTTTTCCATTTTTTATCGCCGGAGCCTGTACTCCACTTGCTGGAATCCTCCAATTCTGCGTTGTTTAAATCACCACCCGCATTGTTAGGATCGTTATATAATTCAAATCTTAACCTTATTGTGCTGTCTCTTGAAGCTGTAGTAAACGAGGTATTTTGGGCTGCTATCCATGTAGCCGAAGTTTCTGAACCATCATCTTTTCGCCACCGCCAAACACCCTGGGTAGTAAAAGCAAAAAGATTGCCGCAAATAACCAGCAGCACCGTTAACATGAAGACTTTTTTCATAATTGCAAGAATTAAATTGTTAGAAAAAATTGAAAAAGATTGTAAATGATTTTTATAAATTTATAATAATCCACCCGGCTTTATAAGCTTCGTTTTATGTAGTTTTTTTATTCATACGGATATTGTTTTTATTGTTGAATAGAATTACCGGACGTACAAGGGTGCGACGCAAGAAAAGCTTCATAGTATAACTTCTGCCCGGCCCATAAAATGTATTCATGCGTACTTATTTATATTTTACTGTAATAAATCTTGGGCGTAAATGATAAGGGTGCTTTGCTATGTTATCCAAAAAATTAAATGCATTTACGTTATAGCTGATTAGCAATTCACCGGGCTTTGAAAGATGCGGGTGCCCTTTGGCATTGTAGGTGTAGAAATCGAGGGCATCGTAAATCTCCGGGGTTTCCCACACTTTTTTATACGGCTGAAAAGGGCCTTCTGGTGTGGCGCCTGCCTGTATAACTACATTGGGTGAATTGGTGTCTAATTCGTACGCTGCAAGTACCCGGCCATCATCCATGAAGCTAACACTCATTTCGTTTGAAATACGGTCTGTAAGTGCAGCAGCAGCATTGATATCCTGATTCCAGTTTGCCCCATCCCAGAAACGCCATTCATTAAATTTTTCAAAATCGGTATCCTTAACCCTTGATACTAATAATTCTTTCTTTTCTCCTCTTACACCGTAAACATATATATAACCATCAGGGTGCGGGGCACCGGCACCCACAGTGTTTGGCAACACTGCAATACCAAATACTACTTTACCCTTTCCTTTGCTGTCCTTTAAAAAGAACGGTGTATCGAATTGCTTTTGACTGGTGTAAGGCGGCTTGCTGTTTTTAGGGATAGCAATGAGTGAAAGGCCAATATCATCAAAAGGATAAATGCCCCCCGGAACCGTTTTTACCAGGTAGGCAAAAAGATAAATGGTACTATCCATTGCATGATTAAAAAAGCCATCGCCAAGCCAATAATAATTGCCAGGCTGCGATTTGGGCGTGTTTGGCTCAAACATAGACAGGGAATGGCCTGCACTGTCTTTCCTGTAAAAATATTTAATGTTGTCGGGGTTCGGTTTATCGCCATTCATGTAGGCTACAGAGTTGTGCAGGAGTTCCCAATCGTTTTGTAAAGTATCTGCCACAATATTGCCGATAATGCAATCGCTGAACCAGAAAAAAGTATTGGTGGCACTTGCCTTTCCGGGTGTTTCCACGCCATTCATTGCCATGCTGTAAATACCGTCTGCCCCAATCCATCCTTTTGTGTGGCGCATCATTTCGGCCCACTGAGGAGCCGGTGTGGTTGTTATCTGGTTTGCTGAATCTTTTTCATACCATCTTGCATGAGATATGGTACTGCCTGCTTCAGCTATCTTCGTATTACTGCAACCGGAAATAGCAAAACACAGGCAGCTAAAAATAATAAAATGACATGTTGATTTCATTAACATTATTTAGTAGTTGTAGTGGTTTTAGGAGTTTGAATATCATCCCGTTTATCGGTACGGAAAGGCATGGCCGGCAAACCTGCTTTGTTGCAAAAATTAGTGATTGGGTAATTGGTAAATGCATACCGCACAGCAACCGGCTTTTTCACATTTGATGAATATAAAAACACTTTGTCATCAATGATTTTTGCTTCTGCCAAATAAAAAACCTTATCCACACCGGCAACATAAAAATATTTGGGTGCCTGTTTGTCTGAGGTGGTAAGCCCACCTGAAATACTTTCTTTTTCAAATGAAATAATACAGGTGTCCTTATCTGTTTTCATTGCTGAAAATTGCGGCCCCCTGTAAACAATATTTTTTAGACCGTATGTTTTTGCCAATGCATTATTTGCAAGCCTTAAACCCACATCCTTTTTATTACGGGGATGAATATCGTTTGCATCACCAATATCCATCGTTAATGCAAAGCCGGTATTTTTTTCTTTAAGTACCGCTTCCTGTGCCTCCCGGAATATGGCATAATTAAAAGCTGTTGAATCATTTAACTGCCAGTTATAAGGCGCTACCTGAACATAATAAAAAGGCAGATCACCCTGGCCAAATAAATTACGCCAGTTCCTTATCATAGCAATACTTAATCTTGTGTACATCTCTTTATCATCTTTATTAGATTCACCCTGGTACCATAAGAAACCGCGAATGGAAATATTCTTTAAAGGATAGATCATTGCATTATAAAACAAAGCAGGCCGCACAACTTTTTCAAAAGTTACAACACTGTCAAGCGGTTCTTTTGACTGCGGGCTGTTATCATAAGTATCGAGATATTTTGCTTTCAGCAATGGGTCTGCAGCCAATGTTTCCCTGCTTGTCCATATCTGGCACGATGAGCCACCAACCGAACTCACAACCAGACCTACAGGCACTTTAAGCCTGTTCAATAATTCCAAAGCAAAATAATAGGCAACTGCACTAAAGTCTGCGGCATTAGCGGGTGTACATATTTTCCATGTTCCTCCTTTTACTTTATCAACCGGCTGCGCTTTAAAATCAGTTTGAATATCCAGCAAACGTATTTCAGGATGCTCGGCTTTTGCTATTTCATTTTCAAAATCAAGTACTCCCTGCAGCCATGGCAAAAATGGTTTCAACTGCATATCCATATTCGATTGCCCGCTACATAACCAAACTTCACCTATCAAAATATCCTTAAGTTTTACAGTGTCTGTTTTATGAATAACAGAAAGCGTGTGTCTGGTAAAATCCCCTGCAGCCGCAGAGGGAACTTTTATTTCAATTAACCATTGATTGTTTGCATCAGCATATACGATTTTTGATGATTTCATCCAATCAGCTTTTATCACCACCGCATCACCGGCTGCTGCGCTGCCCCAAATTTTCATTGGCTTTGCCTGCTGAACAACCATGTTGCTTTGCAAGGGATCGCCTACAGAAAACGTAATACTGTTTGCAGTTTGAGCTTTAACCGAAAAACCGGTAAAAGACTGAAAAAGTATGATCAGTGCGGCTGTATAAACAATATTCAATTTCATATTTTTCATTTACTGCAATTTTACTCTTATAAACCTTGGACGATATAAATCAGGATACAGTTTTACGTCGTTCCAGAAATCAAATGAATTTACATTATAAGTAATCAGCAGCTCATTCGGGTTCGATAAATCAGTATGCACCTTTGCATTATACACGAATATATTTTTTGCCATCTTAGCTTCAGGGCATTCATAAAGTTTTACAATTGGTCCAAACGGTCCTTGCGGATGGTTACTTAAACGTAAGCCCACAGCGCTTCCCAGCCCATCAGTTTGAAACACCATAGCATATCTTCCATCAGGTAACGGCGATACACTTAATTCATTAGATACCCGGTTGGTAATATTTGCCACTGCTTTTATATCCGCATTCCATGTGTTGCCATCCCAGAAGCGCCACTTGTCAAATGCTTCAAAATACTGCGGTTTTACCCTTGCAACTACAACGTTTTTATCCTTCCCTCTTACGCCATACACATATACATATCCATCAGCATTTGGCTGACCAGCATCTTTTGTATTGTCAAAAATACAGGCTCCAAAAGAACCATAAGTTGCAGCCGTACCCGGTAAAAAAAATGGTGTATCAAACTGCTCCTGTTCTTTAAAAGGGGGCTTGCTTCCTTTGGGGATTTTAATAAGCGTATTACCCATTTCGCCAAAACCAAACGAAGCAGTGCTGGTATCCCTTATCCTGTAACCAAAAATATAAATCGCATCATTCATCGCATGATTTACAAAGCCATCACCCATCCAGAAATAATCTCCAGCTTCCGTTTTTGGGGTATGCGGCATAAATACAGATTCCGGTTTTCCATTCTCCTTTCTGGCCCAGTAAAATTGAATGCTGTCATTGTCAGGTTCAATACCTTTCATGATGGCAATAGTATTATGAACCATCAAAGCAGGTGTAATACTGTCTTTTTCAATATCACCAATTATCGTATCACCAAATATCAGCATCGTCACTTTGCCTTTACCTGCACCCGCCGTATCTACCCCATCAAGCGGGATAGCGAATATGCCGTCAGCACCCAGCCAGCCCATTTTGCGGTGAAAAAGATCCGTCCACCCGGTAGCTTCTTCTACAGTAAATTTTAAACTCGTAAGATCAGTATTTACGGGCTTCACAGCAGTTGCAGACAAATGCTTATCCGATGCACACGATACTAATAAAAGCAAACAGAATGATACCGTAAAAAAATAATTGCTACTGTTCTTTTTTATTACTAAACCCATATAATTTGAATCATTTTTTTGAACCCAGCTTTAGAAATGCTATGAAGCTCCTCTTGCGTCGCACTCTTGTACACTATAACTTTATTCAGCTATTCCGACTGGTAGGTAAATACAAATACTTCATGATCTGAATATCCGAATACAGTAAGATCAAGTGCAATCTGCATTACCAGTTTATCTCTTGTTATAGATATTATATCGTATTCTTCTTTTGTAATTTTTGTAGGGTCAAATACAGAATGATAAATACGGGTAAATTTCTTTTCATCAGCGCTCAGGTACCATTTATCAAATATGTTAAACCCATCAAACAAACAGGCAGAAGCACCGTAGTTAAGAGAAATAGAACTGTCGCGGTTATAATTCCATACATCATCCTTTTCACAATCATTAATAGATTCTGTAGCCGGGTCTATGGATGTCCAAAATTTAGATACCAGTTTCCATGTGTGCGAATAAATCGTTTGCACCCCCGAAGCATTTGTATTAATGGTAAGGTCTTTCTCAGCAGCGTTCCCCTTATCATCTTCAAAATGAAAATTAATACCTACCAGTTTGTCTACTTCTTCGGGTTGGTAGGTATAGCTGAAAATATACCTGAAACTATTATCACCAATGCTCTCTGGTGTAACAGTCTGTGCGCCAAAAACATTATCGGCAACAAGGTTCACCGTCTTGGAGATTACCAGAGTTTTAGCGCCGTAAGGTGCCTGAATATCTAAAGTATCTTTAAAAACCTGGCCCGTTTTTCCGGTAACATTTACAGGGTGCAGGTTTAATACCGGCAGGTTAGGATCCACGGAATCTTTTTTACAGGATGCTACCATAAACAGCGTGCTGCAGAAAACGGTTGCATTTAAAAATATGGCAAGTGGTTTCATATATCTAATCATTAAAATGAGTAATGGCTGTTAAAAGCTGAATTAAATTACTACAGTACAAGTGTGCGACGCAACGATGTTTAATTAATATTCCGGTGCCTGGTTCAAAAATATTTTCTGTCATAACTTGTTAACTTTTGCAATATTTAAAGACGAAGTTTCCTCATGATGCGGCATCCAGTAACGCTCTATTTCTTCGAGTGATTTTCCTTTTGTTTCGGGGATTAATTTATATACAAACACGAAAGCAAACACTGCCATGATCATATAAATCCAGAATGTAAATGCGCTGCCGATTGAATCTAATAACATGGGAAATGATTGTGATACTGCATACACGGATATCCATAAAAAGAAGATGCAAACCGACATGGCCATGCCGCGGTTGCGGTTGGAAAATATTTCTGCAATTACCACAAACGCAAGCGGGCCAAGGGATATAGCGAAGAATGCGATGTAAGCAAGTATGGCTGTAAGCACAAGATACCCTTGAGCAAAACCAAAATAAAATGCGCCACCTACAACAGCTAAACACGCAGCCATACCTGCACAACCTATGAGTAATAAAGTTCTGCGGCCCCACCTGTCAACATACTTTATAGCAACGAGTGTAAACAATACATTGATGGTTCCTACAAGTACGGTTTGCATTAACGCAGAACCAGAACCATCGCCGGTTGATTTAAAAATTTCGGGTGCATAATACATGATGGCATTGATGCCGGTAACCTGTGAAAAGATGCAGAGCACAATGCCGATCATTAAAGGTTTTATTACGCCGGGTTTTAGTATATCAGCGAATGAACTTGTTTCTGTATTCAACGCTTCTTTTATTTCTTCCAGTTCGCTTGAAGCTTTTGATGCACCGTTCACTTTGGTTAGTATTAGTTTTGCTTCATCCCATCTTTGTTGCTGTGCCAGCCAGCGCGGACTTTCGGGAACAAAAAACAGCAGTATTAAAAAGATCGCTGAAGGAAATAAACCGGAGCCAAACATCCAGCGCCAGCCTGTTGAAATGTTCCATGCTTCATCGTGCCATCCAGCGATGGTTGCGTTTACAAAATAGATAATGAGGATACCCGAAACAATTCCGAGCTGGTTAATTGAAACCAGTTGACCCCGGATATTTGCAGGCGCTATTTCAGCGATGTACATTGGCGCAAGCATGGAGGCAATGCCAATACCTAATCCGGCAATTAAACGAAAGAAAACAAACCAGTTAAGATCGAGCGGAATAGCAATTCCGGCAGATGATACGGCAAAGAGTATTGCGGATATAACCAGCACTTTTTTGCGGCCAATTTTATCGCTTAACTTTCCGGCAAACATGGCACCCACAATACAACCGATCAATGCGCATGAAGCTACCCAGCCCTTCATTGCGGGAGAAAGATTGTAAAGCTTTTCAATAAAGCCAATTGCACCTGCAACTACGGCTGTATCGTAACCAAACAACAACCCGCCAACTGCTGCAACCATTGTTGCTTTATAAACGTACCATTTGTTTACTGTGCTGTTCATGTTTTTAATTAATACGGTAATCAATAAGATTTTCTGTTCTTACATAAGCTTTAATGGTAGCACATTGCTGTGCTTCGCTTTCGCCATAAGGGCGAACTGTATAAACACCAACTTCTGCAGGTACAATAAATGTTTCTGCATAGTGAATAATAAATGGTTCAAACGAATTATCAGGGCTTTCAACAATTGCTTCCCTGCCTTCTATAAGATTGAGTACGTTAAAAACCCCATTTGTATTATGAGATACTTTCCCGGTAAACCAATGCCTGCGGGTTTCAATAAAAGAAGTTGCATCAAGGCCGGTTCGCTCTTCCTTAAAGCTGTCAGAATAAGATAACAATTTAAACTGGTTGATGATATTATCTCCCGTCCATTGGGTTGTTCTGTCCCATTGAATTACCTGCTTGCCATGTTCAAGCGAAATAGGACGGGGTTTACCATCCATGCCCATTCTGCCCCAGTCCCATAGCTTGAAAGTAAAGATGTAAGGTGTGGCGCTTATTTCAAGTACAACCGTATCAGCACCGGAGCAATGTATGGTTCCAGAAGGAATTAAAATATGATCATGCTTTTTAATGGGCCATTTTTCTACATATTTTTCTGCATCGAAATTGCTGCCATCCTGCTGCACCTGTTCCAGGGCCTGCAACATTTTTTCAGGCACTGTTTCTTCCTTTAAACCGAGGTAAACAAAAGCACCTTCTTTTGCATCAAGAATATAATAGCTTTCATCCTGCGTATAAGACATGCCGAATTTTTCTTTGATGTATTCTTTTAATGGATGCACCTGCAGGCTTAAGTTTCCGCCTTCCATGGTATCCAGAAAATCGAAGCGTATGGGGAACTCTGCACCAAATGCATCGTATACTTTTTTACCAAGCAATTTTGCCGGCTGTGTAAAAACAAGATTAATGGAAGGTGTTTCGAACAACACATCATTAAAGCGAAAAAGCAAACTGTTTTCTTCGGGTACACAATCAAAGCCCCAGGCGAAGTTTTGCTGCTCCCTGTCAAGGTCACAAACTTCTTTTAACCACTGCCCGCCCCATGGGCCGGGATCGAAGAAAGGCACCACCCTGAATGGCCTGTGTATAGTTGAAAGCAAAGCATCATTCAATGCTTTACCGCTAATCATTTTGGGGCTTTCCTTTATGGTTGTATCCAGCGCAAAATCCCATTTATCCATTAAAGTTCTCTTATGCCTGTCGCAAACCCGCCAGTCAACAAAATAACAGCGTTTGTACTGGTAAGAGAATTCAGCATTTGTATTATCAGCGCCAAGGTTACTGATACTGTTATTTCTAAACCTTAATTGAATTTCCCAGCGAGGCATATCTGCATAAACAAGCAAATCTGCACCAGGCGCAATAAGTGCAGCGCCGCAACCAACTACAAAAACAATTACATCTTCAAAAGCATTGATTTCATTTCGCTTCAACAATATTTTTTGCTCATCAAAAAAATCATTTAATTCCAAAGGCGCCATATAACCAAACACAGGATCATCTGTAACATAAGGATATACCAGTTCATCAACCTGTTTTGCATCAAGCATTGCTTTAGATGTATCAATGATCTTTGCTTCAGCAAAACTGCTTTTTAAATGTGCTGTTATTTTATCTGTATAAACGCCGTGGTAACATTCAACAGCAATAACAAATTTCTTTTGTTGCTTTTTGCTGATCTCCTGCTGTAAGGTATCCATAATATTATCCCACCCTGCGGTACATTGGTGCCCTTCTATTTTCACTTCCGGGAATTTGTCAAAATTTGATTTTTTCAACTTGCTTCTTTTATGGATTAAATACTAAATATGCCGCGCCAAGTAATGCCGCTGTATTAATGTTTTCTGCTGCACAAACTTTTACTTTACCCCATGGTGTCCATGCATTTTCATTCACTTTTTTTTGTAAGTGTGGA
>JANXWM010000041.1 GCA_025351145.1 Chitinophagaceae bacterium | reverse complement strand
CCGATTATACCTCCCGAAACAATTGCACAAATAGTAAGGGATACTGTTATTCTTGAGTTTGCACCAACGCTGGTATGTATAGTATTGGCAGGCGTAATTGGCAGTAAAATAGCCAGCGAACTGGGTAACATGCGGGTGAGCGAACAAATTGATGCATTGGAAATAATGGGTATCAATACCAAAGCCTATTTAATTCTTCCAAAAATTGCCGCTGCATTTCTAACGATTCCCTTGTTGGTAATTATTTCAATGGTACTGGGTATTTGGGGTGGAAGGCTTGCGGGGGTTGCTTCTGGCATATTATCTGCCCAAACATTTGACAGGGGATTGTTACTGAATTTTCTTCCTTACAATGTAACTTTTGCGCTTATCAAATCTTACACTTTTGCATTTATCATCAGCAGCATACCTGCTTATTATGGATATCATGTACAGGGCGGCGCTTTGGAAATTGGGCGTGCAAGTACAACCTCGGTTGTGATAAGTTGTATTATGATTTTGTTTGCAGATTATATTCTGGCAGCAATATTTCTATAAATATTTGAAGTTTGAAAAAAGCTGTGAAGTTGAAAAACCCCGCAGCTTTTTTTATTTTTATTGTTTTACAAATTTTAAAGTAAGCTGTTCTTTGTTGCCTGTTATTTTAATAAAATAAATTCCATTGGGTAATGCAGAAATATTGAAGATTTTATTCTGCATTGTGCCTGCAACATTTATTTTTTGTGACAGCATTGTTTTGCCCTGCATATTAATAATGGCAATCTGCACCTGGGCCGGTTTTATGCTTGTAACAGTAAGTTTTAAGTTATTATCTGCAACCGGGTTTGTTAGCACAGAGGCATTGAATGTTCTGCGGTTTGTTATTGTTTTGATCTCGCTGTAATCTACAGAACCATCAGTCTGTGGGATGCTTAACCGGTAATAATTAATTCCTGCCAATGGTTGAAGGTCTATGTAATTATTTATATTGCTCAAAGTGGCGAGTGGTTTAAAGTTTTTTCCATCTGCACTTCTTTCAACAGTGAAATTTGACACTTCGCTTTCTTCATCAACTGCCCACCTGAGATTATTAACAGCATTTGTTGAAGATGCGGTAAAGGACATAAGCTTGTTATTACCGGGCATGGCACAAAGTATATTTACTTCGGCATAAGTACTTGCATTTTCAACCAGTGAAAAACTGCCCAATACAAGGTTTGATTCGCTAATACCTGATGATGTAATTTTTGGTGCCCAATCTATCGTGCTCAATGGAAGATCTTTAGAAGGGATACATGCTGTAGTGCCATCGGTAAAAATGGTATGCAAACCAAAATCGCTAAGGCCATAGGTTTTTTTATCTGTAGGCGCTGTAACAAAATAATTTCCTCTCTTTCTGGGTGAAAGGGTTAGTGTTGCATAAAGCTCTTTCGAATTATGTTTTTTGCTGTAGAGTATATTTTGATTTGCAGAAGAATCTAACTTTAAAAAATAGGGGCGTTGTGAATCTTCGTATTTAACTGTTGACCATGTTTTGCCCATAATAACCAAATTGCCAGACCGTCTTGCACCACTTTTAAAGGTTCGATACTTTGTTTGTTTTTGCCTGATAATTTTGAGTTTATTAAAGAACCATCCTGGTTAAGCTTCATTGACAGGAACGCATTTCCGTTGAAATCGTTACTGAAAATACTTCCCGTAACAAATATCTTATTTGCCTTTGTGGCAACCGAACAATGCGCCCTTGCATTATTTACTGCTAAAGGATCTTCATAAGTGTTCATCCACAAAAAGTTGCCGTCTTTATCAAGTTTTAGTACCTGTATTTTGGTAAGGCCCTGCTGTGTATTTCCCGTAAGCACAAACCCGCTGTCGGTGGTTTCTATTACAGATTCAACGCTGTCATTTGCATTCAGGGCAGTGCCTATTGTTTTGCCCCAGGCAAGGTTCCCGCTTTTATCGAACTTGGCAATAAATATATCTGATCCTGATGTGCCGCCGCTTTGCATATTGCCTGCAATTAAAAAGCCTTTGTCCGCAGTTTGTAATAAACTATTTGAATTGGCAGCAACCCCCATGTTCATATAGTTTGACCATTTGAAAGATCCGTCTTTATTTAATTTTATAATACTTATGTAAGAAGCACTACCGACGGAAACTGATGAAGAGCCTGTTAATATATAGCCTTCTGTTTTTGTTTGTATAACCCCGCCAAAGCTGTTTTCATTAAAGCCACTGTTTTGTGCATCATAAGTTTTTTGCCATTCTATTTCCAGCTTTTCGTTTAGTTTAACAACCATTGCCTGTGTTGCAGTTGCACCTAAAGGTTTAATAGAGCCCGCCATTACATATCCATTATCTTCTGTACGGTCTGCAGAGGTAGATATATCATCACCAGTACCGCCCAGCACGGTATGAAAAGTTTTTTTCTGTGCAAACAGGTTTGCAGAACAAACGATGAACGAGAAAAGTACAGTAAGGTTTTTCATTTGGAATATTTTAGTTTAATAAAGGCAATGCTTTAAATTATTTGCCCGGCAAGGGGAAATAATGAAGCTTTACTTGCGTCGCACTCTTGTACTGCATAACTTATTTCGGCTGCAGGCTGCGGTTTTAAATTTGTTTTTGTTTGCATATTGCTTAACTTAATTTTTTAACGGACAAAAATCGACCCTGAAAAAATTGAAGCGCTGAAAAAATAATGGAAATATGGAAGTATGCTTTTAGCGTTGCAGGAAGCCAGTTTTTAATAAGTGGGCTGCACTTTGCTGAAGAGAATTACCGAACGTACAAGTGAGTGACACAACGGAAGCACCATAGCAGCAAAAAAGCCGGTAACAAAAATCAGTATCATTGAAACAGGCTTATTAAATTATAACCTTATGCTCGTAAAAACCTTTGGCAGTGCAGTGTACGGCGTAGAAGCAATCACCATTACTATTGAAGTGAATGTAAGCAACGGGCAAAATTATTTTATTGTTGGCCTGCCCGACAGTGCAGTAAAAGAAAGCATGCAACGTGTGGAAAGCGCTATTAAAACCAATGAATATTATATGCCACGCACTAAGCTTGTTGTAAACTTAGCACCGGCAGATATAAAAAAAACAGGATCAGCTTTTGACTTGCCTATCGCGATTGGCGTGCTTGGCGCCAGTGAACAAATTGAAGAACCCGAAAGATTAAGCGATTATGTAATAATGGGCGAACTAAGTTTAGACGGAAGCCTGCGCCCAATTAAAGGAGCATTACCCATTGCCATTCAGGCACGTAAAGAAGGGTTTAAAGGATTGATTGTTCCCAAACAAAATGAACGGGAAGCCGGCATGGTAAATAATCTTTTGGTATATGGTGTAAGCCACCTGAATGAGGTTGTTGAATTTTTTAAAAATGAAAACTCGCTTCAGCCGGTTGTAGTAAATACAAGGGAAGAGTTCTTTCATTCACAGTATGAATTTGATGTCGATTTCAACGATGTAAAAGGCCAGGAAAATATAAAACGTGCCATGGAAATTGCAGCGGCAGGCGGGCACAATGCCATACTTATTGGTCCGCCCGGCGCGGGTAAAACCATGCTTGCAAAACGTTTGCCCACCATACTGCCGCCACTTAGTTTACTGGAAGCCCTCGAAACTACCAAGATACACAGCGTTGCAGGTAAACTGCCGGAGAATAGTCCGCTGGTAAGTAAAAGGCCTTTCCGTTCGCCGCATCATACGGTGAGTGATGTTGCATTGGTTGGCGGCGGTGGCATTCCCCAGCCGGGCGAAATTTCACTTGCACACAACGGTGTTTTGTTTCTTGATGAACTGCCTGAATTTAAAAGAACAGTACTTGAAGTAATGCGGCAGCCAATGGAAGAAAGAAGGGTTACTATTTCAAGGGCAAAAATGGCCATTGATTTTCCGGCCAATTTTATGTTGATTGCTTCTATGAATCCCTGCCCATGCGGTTATTACAATCATCCCGAAAAGGAATGTACCTGCCCGCCCGGTGCAGTACAAAAATACCTGAATAAAATTTCGGGGCCATTGCTCGACAGGATTGACCTGCATGTTGAAGTTACCCCTGTGCCTTTTAGTGAGCTTAGTAATACGAACAGCAAAGGAGAAAATTCTGCTGACATAAGAGAGCGTGTTATTAAAGCAAGGGAAATTCAAACGGAGCGTTATAAAAACAATCCGGGTATGTATTCAAATGCCCAAATGAGCAGTAAACAGTTAAGGGAAATATGCGTAATAAACCAGGCAGGCGAGGCACTTTTAAAAAGGGCGATGGAACGGCTAAATTTATCTGCACGGGCCTACGACCGCATACTAAAAGTTAGCCGCACAATTGCCGACCTTGCTGCAAGCGAAGACATAAAAGCAGAACACCTTGCTGAAGCAATTCAATACAGAAGTTTAGACCGGGAAGGTTGGGCGGGATAATTTTTTGATTTAAAAGACTTTTATTGACAAACTGTAAAACATCCTTCACCGTTCCTTGTGTCACTCACTTGTACTGCAACAATTCTATTCAGCTATGCCCTTAATGCAAAGCTGCTCATCCTGAATATTCTTTTGTAAAATGCAAGTTTTCGCAAACCTCTATTAAATATTGCAATAAGTAGTAGCCAAATTTTTATTTGCATAGCAATGAATACCCGCTGCAATGGCTGCTTGCCGCTTTGAGTTATAGAGTACAAGAGTGCGACGCAAGAAAAGCCTAATAATGCTCCTTTTGCCTGACTCTAAAAAACCTGCTATAAATAAACTTTAGTTTTCAATTAGATTTATTAGCATTCGATGCTGTAATGATCAGTAGTTTATTTGGACAGGGTTGTTTAATTGCTATTTTAATTGTGCATTTGATTAAGCGCATCTTGTAATTGTTGTTCGATATTTTTTTCAGCAGCAGTAGCTTTGCTTAAACTTATTGGGTATTTTTCGAGCGTATCTGCAGCTATATTATAAAACCTGCTATTATTTACAGAATCGTAGAGTTTATAATTTTGTGTTTGGCTCCACCGCTTTAACTGGCTGTATGTTTGAGCCTGGAAATAGCAGAAGCCCCATTGCCGCAAAGTATCAGCCGGCGTAAAGAAAGAGGGATAAAAATCTACGCCATCAATAATCCCTTTATTTGTTGGAAGGTGCACCCCGGCAATGCTTGCGAAAAGCGACATAAAATCGGGGAAATTTATAATATTATTATTAACAGTACCAGAGGCAATTCGGCCTGGCCATCTTACAAGAAATGGAACGTGCGTGCCATACTGTGTTGTGGTGCCTTTACCCCCCTGTACTGATTTCCCCTGGAATATTGAAGTAATATCTTTGTATGTGCCATTGTCGCTAAGAAATAAAACTACTGTATTTGAAGATAGCCCTTTTGTATAAAGGTAATTCAGTAACTCTCCTATTTTTTTATCCATGTATTTAACCATGGAAGGAAAGTATGTAGTTTTGGATATATGCGATTCAGGCGTCCATGTAGCATATTGTGGATCATCTGGTGTTGGCGTAAATGGCCAATGGCAAAGACTAAGTGGATAATAAACAAAGAAAGGTTTATTGCTGTTATTGTTTATGAATTGTTTTATATAATCTACAAACAAATCGTCACTGTATTTCCCTGATGTGGCACTATCTTTCATGTATTCACCATTTTCGTATAGATGTGGATTTTTATACCTGTACCAGTCTTCGGGAGTTTCTAAATCTATGGAACCTGGATTAAAAGGAAGCCATACCCTGTAATTATCAAAACCGAATTTTTTTATTGAAGCATCCCCTCCGTCAAGCTGCCATTTGCCCGAAACACAGGTTGCGTACCCTGCATCGTGCAGCAAATTGGCGATGGTAAATTGTGAAGTATCGAGTGTACCCCATATACTGTAATTCCTGAAGTTATATTTGCCCGTTAATATCATAAATCTTGATGGAGAACATAGGGGCGCAGACTGGCACTGGGTAAATTGCATACTGTTTTGCGCTAGCCTGTCAATATTTGGGGTGCTGTAAGATTCGCCGCCAGTATATGTTGGCACTTCGTAACCAACATCATCTGCAAGAATTAGAATAATATTTGGCGATGAATGAATTCGCAGACTGCTTTTTTGATAAGCGTTAACTGAGTAATCTTTTTTAAACGATTCCTTTGTACAACCCAAAAAGGCGATATTGATAAAAACCAGGATAAAAAAATAAAAATGATACACAAATTTAATTTGTGTTGGTGCTGTTTTAGGTTTTTGCGTGTTCATGATGGGGTAATGATTGTTTATCACAAATTTCCATCAAGAAAGAATTTTAGACAATCGCATAAAAGTAGATAAATGAGGAGGTGGTATCTACTTTCATGCTACATTGATTGCAGAAAAAGCGGCTGGAATTTTTTAAGAACAGGTACTTTAGGTTTTTCATGCTAATTCCGGGAGCAAGAGTATAAAGTACTGAAATTAGGGTGGTTAAAAATTTTTCGGAATGATATATTTTTTGATACCATAAATGAGGAACTGTGAACCGAACGTGGCAAGAAAAGCTTAATAGTAGCAATTAAGCCGGGCTACAAAATAATACAGATTTAAAAAGGTATTAATAGGGTTTAATAAAATCTAAAGTGTAAAAACCTGATGAAATATTCTTTAACTATTTGCTGCTATTATCTGCTATCCCTTCAATGAAACTTTATTGATGATTAAAACATACTAAAAGCCATTAAAATATAATAAAGTATTTTTTTAAAATACAATTTGGTGAAAAAATTGCTGCGTTTACAATTGAAATCCAAGATCTTATCTTAAACTTATCCAATATCTAATAATATGAGAAATTTTTTATTCTCAGTATTTACATTATTGTCAATATTGTGTAAATCCCAAACTCAATTTGGTACATTAGTTAACTTTCCCGACTTATATCATACGAGTGGTAATATAATTGATGTGGCCCATCAGTTAGGAGCTCAATGTATAAGGCAAAGTGTAATTATGCAGGGCTGGGATGGAACTTCAACAAGGTTTGATCAATTTGTGGCTGCGGGGCTTAAAGTTGTGCTGAATGTAAACTGGGGAAATCCTGCTGGTTCACCAATTCCTTTTCCTACTGATACTAATTATTATAAAACACAGCTGTCTGCAATTTTAGATATTCATCACCCGGAAGTTGTGGTAATAGAAAACGAAGAACTAACTGAACAGTATCACAGCGGGCCAATAGAGGATTATATAAACGAGCTTACTGCAGCGATAGGGGTATGTCATTCAAAGGGGCTGAAAGTTGCCAATGCGGGGTTGCTTACTACACCGCTTTGCATTGTTGTGTATAATGATTTTGTAAAAAGGGGTATGACTGTAAAGGCCGACGATTTTAAAAACAGGACATTTAATCCTCAAATGTTGTCTTACATTTCTAACCCCGGCAATGATTCTGATCTTGGAGTTAAGGTAGAAAAATGTAATAAATTAATTTCTGCTTTCGGTAACCTTGATCTGGATTATATTAACTTTCATCTTGCAGAGATTGTTAATAGCGGTAATTATGGTAATGGA
>JANXWM010000413.1 GCA_025351145.1 Chitinophagaceae bacterium | reverse complement strand
CATCTGGATTTTGCTTATGAGCAACCTGATGGCGCTGTTGCTGCAGGGGTTAAGTGCGAGGCTTGGGATTGTACGAAGGCGAGACCTTGCACAGGCTAACAGGGAAACTTATCCTGCAGCAGTTAATTTTTGTTTGTATATACTGGCAGAGCTTGCCATTGCGGCCTGCGACCTTGCAGAAGTATTGGGAATGGCTATCGGTATTCATTTGTTAACTGGTATTCCTATTTTATGGGGTGTGTTATTTACTGTGCTCGATACTTTTCTGTTACTGTATCTTCAGCGCCTTGGTATAAAGCGGCTTGAGGCTTTTATTATTGCACTTGTACTGATTATAGGCTTATCATTTTTAATAGAAATCCTTTTCGCCCAACCGCCAGTTGGCGAAGTATTAACCGGGTTTATACCCACTTCGCTGAGTAACGGCGCTTTATATATTGCAGTAGGTATTATTGGGGCAACAGTAATGCCGCACAACCTTTACCTGCACTCTGCCCTTGTGCAAACACGAAAGATTAAAACCGATCCCGCCAGTATAAAACAAGCTTTAAAGTATAACCGTATTGACAGCACTATTGCACTTAATGCAGCCTTTTTTGTTAATACAGCTATTCTTGTTTTGGCAGCAACAGTTTTTTTTAAGACGGGAAATACGCAGGTGGCAAAAATTGAAGATGCCCATAAATTACTTGCTCCGCTTTTGGGTACTTCTGTTGCCCCAATATTGTTTGCCGTTGCATTGATTGCAGCCGGGCAGAGCTCAACCGTAACAGGGACTATGGCCGGGCAAATAGTTATGGAGGGATACTTAAGGCTGCGTATTAACCCTTTAATGCGCAGGTTAATTACCAGGCTTATTGCTATTACACCTGCTGTTGTTGTAATACTTATTTCGGGTGATGAACATTTAGACGATCTATTGGTACTAAGCCAGGTAATACTAAGCCTTCAGCTTGGCTTTGCTATTATACCCCTGATACATTTTGTAAGCGACAAAGAAACCATGGGCCAGTTTGCTATTAAATTGCCCACGAAAATTGCGGCGTGGGCCGTTGCGGCAATTCTTGTTTTTTTGAATGTAAAACTTGTTTTTGATTCATCGGTTCTGGCGTTTGAACAAAGCGGTAACTTATTAGGAAAAATCGGGATAATCATTGCATGGCTTGCTTTTGCATGGCTTTTTTGTATGATGACTTTTTTGCCTGTTTTGCGTAAACGTAAGCAAAGAAAAAGTATGCTTGTACACAATGAAGAAAGGCCTTTGCAAAACCTGCAGGTTCCCCTTATTAGCAGGATTGCAGTTTCGCTTGATTTTTCGGATAACGATGAAAAAGTCGTGGCTTATGCTTTGGCACAGGGCAAAGAATCAGCCCACTATATTTTGATGCATATTGTAGAAACCGCATCGTCCGGTTACCTTGGAGAATCAACTGATGATTATGAAACAAGGAAAGATTTAGAACGTTTGAGATTATATGCAGATCAATTGCAAAAACTGGGTTTTGCAGTAACAACTCACCTTGGCTACCGCAACCGTGTAAACGAAATTGTGCGCATTGTAAAGGAAGAAAATGCGCACATGCTAATAATGGGGGCACACAGGCATACCGGCATAAAGGACTTGCTGTATGGTGAAACGGTAGATGGCGTAAGGCATAAGTTGTCTATTCCCGTTTTAATTGTTAGCTAAAAATTTAACCTGAAATAATTTATTAAGAACAAATAGGGAAATGGAACAAGGTATTAATATAAGGCAAATTCAAAAAAAAGGATAACCAGGCATTGGCTGTTATTATTCGCAGTGTGCTTGCTGAGTTTAAGGCAAACAAACCCGGCACTGTTTATTATGATCCCACTACAGACGACCTGTTTACCTTATTTCAAACAGCAAATGCCGCATATTTTGTAGCTGAATTAAATGGAGAGATTATGGGCGGCAGCGGTATCTATCCTACACATAATTTACCAACAGGCTGCTGCGAACTGGTAAAACTTTACCTATCGCATAATGCAAGGGGCAAAGGCCTTGGCAAAGTCTTAATGAATCAGTGTTTTCAAGCGGCAAAACAACTTGGTTATACGAGTATATATTTAGAAACAATGCCCGAACTGAGCACTGCTGTTGGTTTGTACGAAAAATTAGGGTTCGAATACCTTAAAGATCCATTAGGTAACTCAGGGCATTTTGGGTGTGATATATGGATGGTAAAGCAATTGTAAAAAATACAATTTTTTTGCACCAGGCTGTAGTTATACTATTAAGCTTTACTTGCGTCGCACTCTTGTACTTTAGTAATAAGTTTCAGCTTTTACCGAAGCAAAGATCAAAGCGTAGGTACAAGGGAAAGATATAGGTTAAATTAGCAGCTAACTGTGATAACCAGGTTCCCTGAATTTTTTTTTGCCTGCAGGATGTAATTATAATTACCAGAAATAAGCTTTACAGCATTTCTCATTGCCACATTTGTTTATTGGGTCAATATAAATCATTCGCTTTTCCCGGATTTATCATTTATGGATTATTTGTGTTAATGCATCTAAAGTTTGAAGATCAATATATTTTTAAAGAAATGTTTGTATTAAAATGTTGCCTATTATAAGATTTTACAATAAGCTTAATAAGGCATTATCTTAGAGTTGCGCCAGGTACTAAAAAATGGTTCATTTATAAATTTGTATTTGATATTTATATGCATAAGGAAAGAAAGTTTTGGCTGTTAACTATTGGACAAAAAAACATTAAAGCATCAGTGAAGTTTTTGTTTCAACAATATTCATTAGTTAGAAATAGGAAAAATTATTAATTTGCCACTCCCAATTAATTATTTTTTAATGGAACCTGATTTTAAAGAAAAGCAACGCAAGAGTTATAATAATATGCAAACAGTGTATAATATAACCATGGGTTTACTAATACTCGGTATAGGACTAATGATGTTTTTTAATGAAAAAATCGGTTTAAATCTGGCAGAAAAATTTGGTGATCCCCTAATGATCAATTTATTTGGGGGGTTATGCCTGCTTTATGGTGGATTTAGATTATACCGGGGCATTAAAAAGGATTATTGATGATGAAAATATATTGGCCTGAAAAATCTTTTTTGCTTGGATTCTTATTCATAATATTTTTATGGGGTTGCAACACTAATAAAAATCAGGGAAATATATCATACGACACCCCAAGGAATGGTACTATTTATATAAGTGTTGACGAGAGTTTTGAACCTGTTATTAATGAAGAAATTAAAGTTTATGAGGCATCATACCCAGGTACAAAAATTATAGCAAGTTATAAATCTGAAGCTGACTGTTTTAGGGATTTAGAAAATGATAGCACAAGAATGATTATTGTAGCTAAAGGCTTAACAAGAGAAGAGTCAGCTTACTTCGATTCAAAAATATCATTTAAGCCCCAATTTGGTGTTTTGGCTTATGATGCGGTTAGTGTGATTGTAAATATTAATGCGGCTGATAGTATATTTACCCTTCAGCAAATAAGGGATAAATTAAATGGGAAAGACACATCGGCGTATGTTGTTCTTGATGGAAAAAGTGCAACGAGTACGGTGCGGTTTTTAATTGATTCTGTTTTAAAAGGTAATTTGCCGGGGAAAAATGTAATGGCTGCAAACGGGAGCAGGGCTGTGGTTGATTATGTTTCTAAAAATGAACATGCAATTGGTTTTGTAGGATCCAGTTGGGTTACCAATGAACAGGATCCTGAACAGGAAGCTTACCAGAAAAAAATAAGATTTGCTTTAGTTGAATGTAAATACAATTGCGACAGCGGTTCTTTCGCAAAACCTTCACAAGCAACTATAACATACGCTCAATATCCTTTGGTACGTCCTTTGTATTATATACTGAAGGAGAATTCTAATGGACTTGGTTCAGGGTTTACGAATTTCTTAAATCTTGAAAGGGGGCAACTGGTTTTTAGGAGGAGTTACCTTGTTCCTGCAACAATGTATTTTGGCGTAAGAACAGGAAGCATACAATAACAGCACAACAACCTGTATAAAAAGAAGACAATGAAGAAAACAACGTTAACGATTCTTGCAGTTGCAATGGCAACGTCTTTTGCACTTGCACAAACCGTAGAAGAGGGAATAAAGTTCCTTTATTATGAAAGAGTGAACAGTGCAAAGCAAACCCTTGAAAAAGTAGTGGCATCAAAACCAAAAGATGCTTACTCTATTTATTGGTTAGGTCAGGCATATCTTGAAGATAAAGATATTGCTGCTGCAAAAGTGCTTTATCAAAAAGCCTTAACTGATGGCGTTAATGACCCTTGGATATGGGTAGGTTCAGGGCATGTTGAGCTGCTTGAAAATGGTGATATCAATTCTGCCAAGCAAAAGTTTGAACAGGCAATTACCGCTACTAAAGGAAAGAAAGGTATTGAGAATGCTGATATATTAAATGCTATTGGCCGTGCCAATGCAGATGGCAGCAGTACCCAGGGCGACCCTGCCTATGGCATAGAAAAACTTAAACGAGCACAGGAGATCAATAAAACCGATCCTGATATTTCTATCAATCTTGGTATTTGCTATTTAAAAATGGGTACTGATAAAGGTGGCGAAGCAGTAGAAGCTTTCAGGGACGCATTTACCCGCAACCCGCAATATGCTGCTGCATATTACCGTACAGGCAGAATTTATCAAAGCCAGAACAACCTCGAATTTATGAACGAGTGGTTTGGTAAGGCCATTGTTGCTGACCCCGCTTACGCACCGGTTTATCTTGCTTACTTTAATTATTATAAAGACAGGGATGTTAATGCGGCAAAAGAGTACCTGGATAAATATGTTGCAAACGCAGATAAGGATTGCGTAGTTGATTATTTTGTTGCAGATTATTTATATCGTGCGGGTAAGAATCAGGAATCTATTGCAAAAGCAAAAGAAATGGAAAATGGTGCATGTAAAGATTATATACGCATCAATATATTATATGCTTATAATTATCAACGCTTAGCAGAGTCTATGGAGCCGAAGATAAATATAGGAATGTCTAAATTAGAAATAACAACTGCTTTCGGAAATCCTATTTCTGTTTCAAAGACGACAGTTGCTTCAGGAACTGAAGAGTTACTAATGTACGATGGTGTATCCATAAATATTGGTTTTGATGGAAAAGTAAATTATATAAATGAAACTAAAGGAGGTAACAGACAGGCAGATTCAGTAAAATCCAAGGATTATTACAATTTATCTAAAACATACATAGATAAATTCTTTGCCGCCAACCCACCTGCAAATAAAATTGAATCTACAGATTATGTACTTGATGCAAAAATACTGGCAAAATTTCCCGGTAGTGAAGGGATAGCAGCAGAGGCTTTACAAAAAGCCATTGATATGGATACTGTAATGGCTCACAAAATTGATTATATGAACCAAATGATGAGTATGTATGATAAGGCTAAAATTTATGATAAGAAATTAGAAACTGCGTTTAAGTTGTTTTCAATGAAACCCAAACCTACGGGCAGGGATTATTATGATATTACCAAAGCGGCAATGGATGCAAAGAATTATGTACTTGCAGATTCTTTATCCAGATTGTATATGGCTTCTTATCCTGACTTACCCCAGGGTTATACTTTTAGTGTGTCAGCAAATAAAATGTTGGATGTGGATACAACTAAGGGTCTGGCTGTAGAACCAGTAAATAATTATATCAATTTCCTTAAAAAGGATGTTGAGAAAAATAGAAAAACCATTTATAATAATTATTATTTCCTGCTTGTTTATTACGCGCAATACGCGAAAGACCTGCAAAAGGGTATTGATATTTGTGACTCTATGATAGCTCTTTATCCTGATCCTGTTACCGAGGAAAATAAATTTCCCACAACAACCAAAGATCAGTTGCAAAAAGCATTACAAAAGAAACCAGGTACCGGCACAGGTGGCAATAATCAGGCAAAGCCTGACAAAGGCGGCAGTGGAGGTAAACTAAATTAAATTTCAGTATTGTAAAAACCCACTTTAAAAGTGGGTTTTTCTTTTCAGTTTCTTGCCCTTACTTTTGCTCAGTAATTTCCAACTATGAACCTTCTCAATATTTTACTCGATTCCACGGCTGGCAGTGCTTCAGACTATTTCCCTATCGGTATACAAGTCGTTTTTGCAATTGGTTTCATCGTTACCATGTTGGCACTGTCTCAATATTTTGGACCCAAACGTAAAACCTCCGATAAATTAGAAAACTTCGCCAGCGGTATCGAATCGCATGGAGATGCCCGTTCACCAATGGCCATCAAATATTTTCTGGTAGCTATTTTATTTGTGTTGTTCGATGTGGAGGTTATTTTCTTTTATCCTTATGCAGTCAATTTCAAAGAACTTGGCTGGTCTGGTTTTGGAGAAATAATATTATTTGTTGCATTCTTCCTCACAGGATTTATTTATATCGTTAAGAAAGGGGCTTTAAACTGGGAAGATTAAGAAATAAAATGTAAAAGATATGATTAATTGTGCCGAACCAATGCTTCTAAACAATTGTTCTCAATTTTACATTTTTAATTTTACATTCTAAATTTACTGTATGTCACGTCCTGTAAGGTTTAATATACACGCAAAAGAAGCCAGCGTCAATGATAATGTTGCTATTACCGAAATGCCGGAAGGCATGCAGGGCGAAGGTTTCTTTGCAACCAAATTTGAAAGTGTGGTGGGTTTGGCCCGTAAAAATTCTATATGGCCTTTACCATTCGCAACCTCTTGCTGCGGCATAGAATTCATGGCAACCATGGGCTCGCATTACGATCTTTCACGGTTTGGCTCAGAGCGTTTAGGCTTCACACCAAGACAGTGCGACCTGTTAATGGTAATGGGCACCATCGCCAAAAAAATGGCACCGGTTCTCAGGCAGGTTTACCTTCAAATGGCAGAACCACGCTGGGTTTTAGCGGTTGGGGCCTGTGCTTCTTCTGGTGGTATTTTCGATACTTACAGCGTTTTACAAGGCATCGATCAGGTTATTCCTGTAGATGTGTATGTGCCAGGTTGCCCACCACGGCCAGAGGCTATTCTTGATGGTTTTATGCGCATCCAGGATTTGGTACACACCGAAAGTTTGAGAAGAAGAAACAGCGAGCATTATACCAAACTTTTAAACAGTTACGGCATTCAGTAACAGCAGAAATATATTTTGTACCGGGCGACTGATCCTTAATGAAACTTTACTTGCGTCGCACTCTTGTACAGAATATCTTTATTGAGCAATGGCGCATGCAGTAGTATCTTTATAAAACGATTAATATTTCTTTTCGTAAAACAGCATTATAAACCGGATTATGAGTTTAACAAACGAAATCATTAAACAACGCTTACAGGAAAAATTCGGGGAGCAGGTTTCCGGTTTCGAAGAACCTTATGGCATGCTCACATTCGAAGCGCCAAAAGATCATAATCTTAAAGTATTACAGTTCCTGTTCGATGACGCTGAGTTGCGTTTTCAGTTCCTTACAGATCTTTGTGCTGTTCATTATCCTGATCAAGCGGGAAGAGAACTTGCGGTGGTTTACCACCTGCACAACCTTATAGATAATGTACGCATCCGTTTTAAAGTGTTTACAGATATTGCCAGCCCCGATGTTTATACCGCCACCAGTCTCTATTCCACCGCCAATTGGATGGAAAGGGAGACTTTTGATTTTTATGGTGTAAATTTCGTGGGCCATCCAAACTTAAAACGTATTTTAAATGTGGATGAAATGGATTATTTTCCATTACGCAAAGAGTTTCCTTTAGAAGACCAGACCCGCAGAGATAAAGATGATGAAATGTTTGGCAGGGGTGGATCAATTAACTAGGTTTTTAGTTGTGTGTTTTGCTGAGTCATGATCCAACCGTACAAGTGAGTGACACAACGAAGCTGATTAAAGAATAAAAGTTCGTAACAAAAATAAAATACCTAAAAGGGAAACAGGGTTTATGTCTGAACTAACACATCCTCATATAAAATTACCCGAAGGGTCCATCGAAAAGCAAACTTCAACGCTTAATCTCGGGCCTACACACCCTGCTACACACGGTGTGTTTCAAAATATTCTTGAGCTGGATGGTGAGCGCATTGTATCCGCCGAACAAACCGTAGGCTATATTCACCGCGCCTTTGAAAAACTTGCAGAACGCAGGCCGCTTTACCAGATTACTACGCTTACTGACAGGTTGAATTACTGCAGCAGCCCCATCAACAACATGGGCTGGCACATGACATGCGAAAAATTATTGAAAGTAAAAACACCCAAGCGTGTAGATTATTTGCGAATTATTATCATGGAGCTGGCAAGGGTTTCAGATCATTTGATCTGCAATTCTATTGTGGGTGTTGATACGGGTGCTTTATCTGTGTTCTTGTACGTAATGCAGTACCGCGAACTGATCTACGAAATTTATGAAGAAATTTGTGGCTCACGTTTAACTACCAACATTGGCCGTATTGGGGGTTTTGAACGCAACTTCAACAACACAGCTTTTACAAAGCTCGAGAAGTTTATGGCCGAGTACCCCAAAGTGCTTAAGGAGTTTGAAACCCTGTTAACCCGCAACAGAATTTTCATGGAACGTACTATTGGTGCTGGCCCTATCAGTGCAGAACGTGCTTTGAATTACGGCTTTACCGGCCCCAATTTAAGAGCTGCCGGTGTGGATTACGATGTGCGTGTACACAGCCCTTACAGCAGTTACGAAGACTTCGATTTTCAAATACCCATTGGTAAAACAGGCGATTGTTACGACAGGTTTTTGGTGCGCAACCTTGAAATGTGGGAGAGCCTTAAAATTATTGACGAAGCTTATAAAAAAGTACAGGAATTTAAAGGTGCTGAAGCCGAAGTTTTCCATGCAGATATTCCTGAATATTATTTGCCAGAGAAGAAAGACGTATATACGAAAATGGAAGCGCTTATTTACCATTTTAAAATTGTAATGGGCGAAACTGAAATCCCTGCCGGCGAGGTTTACCATAGCGTGGAAGGTGGCAATGGTGAGCTGGGTTTTTACCTCATCAGCGATGGCGGCAGAACCCCGTACCGCCTGCATTTCAGGAGACCCTGCTTTATTTATTACCAGGCATATTCCGAAATTACACAAGGCTCTATGTTAAGCGATGCAATTGTTACACTGAGCAGCTTAAATGTAATTGCAGGTGAAATGGATGCATAAAATGTGCAAATGAGTCAATGTGCGCATGTGCAAATGAAATAGAATATTAAAAAACTAATAAACCACGAAATGGTTAAGTTTTCAGAAGATAAATTGGCAAAAGTTCAGGAGCTTATTTCGCATTATCCTGAAGGAAAACAGAAGAGTGCTTTGCTTCCGGTATTGCACCTGGCACAGGAAAATCTTGGCGGTTGGTTGAGTGCAGAAACGATGGACTATGTTGCTTCATTGCTCAGCATTGAACCAATTGAGGTGTACGAAGTGGCTACATTTTACAGCATGTATAACCTGCAGCCCGTTGGTAAATATATGTTCGAAGTTTGCCATACCGGCCCTTGCATGTTGCGTGGCAGCGATGATGTCATTACGTACATTTATGAGAAGCTCGGCATTAAACCCGGCGAAACAACAGCTGATGGACTGTTCACGCTAAAAACTGTCGAATGCCTTGGTGCATGCGGGTATGCGCCCATGATGCAGTTAGGCAAACATTATCGTGAGCATCTTACAAAAGAAAAAATTGATGCTATTATACAGGAGTGCACAATGAATGCGGCTGCAAACAATTAGAATAATTATTGGCCCGGCAGCATTGCTGCTATATAGCTTTCGTTGCGTCGCACTCTTGTACGTTTAGATCTTTATTCAACACATTTAAACTTGCAATATGAAATTAAATCCTTACCTGATCTTTTCAGGAAATGCAGAAGAAGCACTGAACTTTTATAAAGACGGCTTAAGTGGAGAAATAACAATGCTCAGCCGCTATAGTGATAGCCCAATGCCTTCAGATGAAGATTGGAAAAACAAGATAATGCATAGCAGGCTCGGGTTTGATGGAAATATTATTATGATTTCGGATGGAAGTAAAAACGATCCTCCGGCAGGAAAAGGTAATGTTCAATTGAGTGTAGAAATAGAAAGTGAAGAGAGATTAAAAGAAGTATTTGATAAAATGAGTGAAGGAGCAAAAATTACATTGCCCTTAGGGAAACAATTCTGGGGTGCCTATTTTGGAATGCTCGAAGATAAGTTTGGGATAAGCTGGATGTTTAATCATACAATTGCACAATAAATAAATGGGTATTACTACTGCTATATTAAGAGTTAGAGAACATCGCAAATCTGAGAAATTTGCCGATGTGGAATTTTTAATAGATAGTGGTGCAGTGTATAGTGTTGTTCCCGGCAAAATTTTAGATGAACTTGAAATAGAACCCTACCGGGAAATGAGTTTTGCACTCGCAGATGGAACCAGTATCAAAAGAAAAGTTAGTTCTGCATATTTTGAATTTGAAGGTGAAGGTGGCCCCGCACCTGTGGTATATGGGGAAGAAGGTGACAGCCCTTTATTAGGTGCTACTACACTTGAATCAATAGGCTTGGTTTTAAATCCTTTTTCAAGAACATTGCACCCAATGCGGTTATTAATGGCGGGCTTGAAAGCCGATAAATGATATGTCAGTACAAGTGAGTGACACGAGGGACGATGAGTAAAGATGATAAGATAGCTAATAAAAATTCTTTTTAAGAGTTAGAGCTTATGAAATTATTATTAGAAAAAAATCATGTAGCAGGTATTCGTGGATACGAAGTGTATCGACGTGAAGGTGGTTACAGAAGTGTTGAAAAGGCCATGAAAATGTCGCCTGCAGAAATTGTGGACGAAGTAAAGAAGAGTGGCTTGCGTGGTCGTGGTGGTGCAGGGTTTCCTACGGGCATGAAATGGAGTTTTATTGCAAAACCTGAAGGCGTGCCGCGCCATTTGGTTTGTAATGCGGATGAAAGTGAACCCGGTACTTTTAAAGACAGGTACCTGATGGAATTTTTGCCCCACCTTTTAATTGAAGGATTGATCGTTTCTTCTTACGCCCTTGGCAGCAACGTTACCTATATTTACATACGCGGCGAATATGCATGGATCGTTGATATTTTAGAACAGGCTATTACAGAAGCAAATAATAATGGATGGCTTGGTAAAAATATTTTAGGTACAGGTTTCGATTGCCAGATATATGTTCAGCGCGGTGCGGGTGCATACATTTGCGGAGAAGAAACTGCATTGATCGAAAGTCTTGAAGGAAAGCGTGGCAACCCCAGAATTAAACCACCATTTCCGGCGATCAAAGGTGTGTGGGACAGGCCAACTGTGGTTAATAATGTTGAAACACTTGCAGCTATTGTTCCGATTATTAATATGGGTGGTGAAGAGTATGCAAAGATTGGCGTGGGTAAATCAACCGGCACAAAATTGTTGAGTGCTTGTGGTAACATAAATAAGCCAGGTGTATACGAAATCGATATGACCATTTCTGTTGAGGAGTTTATCTACAGTAATGAATATTGCGGCGGAATTGCCAATGGTAAAAAGTTGAAAGCGTGCATTCCCGGCGGTTCTTCTGTTCCCATTCTTCCAGCAAATTTATTGTTGAAAACAGCTAAAGGCGAAACCCGTTACATGAATTATGAAAGCCTTAGTGATGGCGGTTTTGCAACCGGCAGCATGATGGGATCAGGCGGTTTTATTGTGCTGGACGAAGACCAGTGTGTGGTGAAACATACATACACATTAGCAAGGTTTTACCGTCACGAAAGTTGCGGGCAATGTTCTCCCTGCCGTGAAGGAACGGGTTGGATGGAAAAAATTTTAAAAAGTATTGACAGCGGCAAAGGAAAGATGAGCGATATAAATTTATTGTGGGATATCCAAAGCAAAATAGAAGGCAATACTATTTGCCCGCTTGGCGATGCGGCTGCATGGCCCGTTGCCGCGGCAATACGTCATTTCAGAGATGAGTTTGAATGGCATGTGTTGAACCCGGATGAATGTTTAAAAAGAAATTATGGATTGGCACATTATGCAGATGAAATTCATGTGCCTGTAACAGCTTAGATATATGAGTGAACAACAACTTTTTAAAGTAACAATTGATAACATCACCATCAATGTGGCGCCGGGAACAAGCATCCTTCAAGCAGCGCGCAGTATTGGTGGCGATGTGGCTCCACCTGCCATGTGCTTTTATTCAAAGCTGCAGGGCAGTGGTGGTAAATGCAGAACCTGTTTGGTAGAAGTTTCAAAAGGCAGTGAAAAAGACCCACGCCCAATGCCCAAACTGGTAGCCAGTTGCAGAACAACGGTAATGGACGGTATGGAAGTAAAAAACATTACCAGCAACAAGGTTAATGAAGCAAGGGCAGGTGTGGTAGAATTTTTACTCATCAACCATCCGCTGGATTGCCCTATTTGCGATCAGGCCGGTGAATGTCATTTGCAGGATCTGGGTTATGAACATGGCAAGGCTGGCACACGGTACGAATTTCAAAGAAGAACTTTTCAAAAGCATGACATAGGCCCTTATATCCAATTACACATGACACGCTGTATTCTTTGCTACCGTTGTGTGTATACGGCAGATCAGTTAACCAATAAAAGGGAACATGGTGTATTAAGCCGAGGCGATCATTCTGAAATTGCAACCTACATTGAAAAGGCAATGGATAATGATTTTATCGGTAATGTAATAGATGTTTGCCCCGTTGGAGCTTTAACCGATAAAACATTCCGGTTTAAAAACCGCGTATGGTTTACCAAGCCTGTTGATGCACACAGAGATTGCCCAATATGTGCGGGTAAAGTGCAATTGTGGATGCGGGGCGATGAAGTGTTCCGCGTTACTGCAAGAAAAGACGAATGGGGGGAAATTAAAGATACTGCTGATGGCAAAACAGGATGGATATGCAACGATTGCAGGTTCGAAAAAAAGAATGTAAGCGATTGGGTAATCGAAGGGCCGTCAGTAATAAACCGGCATTCAGTTATAGCACAAGGCCATTACCTCGGATTAAAGCAACCGGAAGAAACCATTGTAAAAGTAATGCATGGCCAAAACCCGCGGTTCTTTATGGATATCCATGATGTGAGTGAAGTAAACAGGCTGGGTATTGATCTGAGCCTGATTGAAGGGCCTGCAACAAGCGACACTTTTAATGAACTTAAAAAAGATTAATCATTTACAATGATACTACTCTCACTTGATTGGGCTTTTATAATTGAAAAACTAATATTGATTGCTATAGTAGTAAGTGCTTCACTGATAATTGCCATGTATGCTACTTATGCTGAACGTAAAGTTGCGGCCGTAATGCAGGACAGGCGTGGACCCAACCGTGCAGGGCCTTTTGGTCTTCTTCAGCCGCTGGCTGACGGTATGAAATTATTTTTCAAAGAAGAAATTATTCCGAACACTTCCAATAAATTTTTATTTATTCTTGGCCCGGCACTGGCTATGTTAACGGCAATGATGACAAGCGCTGTAATTCCCTGGGGAAATAAAATTGAAATATTCGGCACTACGGTAAACCTGCAGATTGCAGATATAAATATTGGTATCCTCTATGTTTTTGGCGTAGTAAGTTTAGGTGTATACGGCATTATGATCGGTGGCTGGGCCTCAAACAATAAATTTTCTTTGCTTGCCGCCATGCGCGGTGCAAGCCAGGTAATCAGTTACGAACTTGCAATGGGTCTATCACTCATCGCCTTGCTGATGATGACGGGTTCGTTAAGTTTAAAAACAATTGTAGAGCAGCAGATGACAGGTGGCTGGGGTGGTTTGCTTGGCTGGAATATTTTGTATCAACCATTAGGCTTTCTCATATTTTTTGTTTGTTCTATGGCCGAGTGCAACCGTGCACCATTCGATTTACCAGAGGCAGAAAGTGAATTGAACATGGGCTTTCACCAGGAATATTCTTCCATGAAACTCGGGTTCTATCTTTTCTCAGAGTACATTAACATGTTTATCAGCAGCGCAATAATGGTAACTTTATTTTTTGGGGGTTATGACATGCCATTTGTAAACGAGGCTGCATTTTCGCCCAATATTGCAGCGCTTATTGGCATAGCAGCATTCATGGCTAAAATATTCTTTTTCATTTTTGTATTTATGTGGATACGCTGGACATTGCCACGTTTTCGCTACGACCAGTTAATGAATCTTGGCTGGAAAGGTTTGATACCATTAGCTTTGGCGAATATGATCATTACAGGTGCGGTTATTTTAGCGCTGCACAAGTATTGATTAAGATCTAATTAGTAAGTGATTTTTTGTACCGGGCATAATAACAGGAATGAAGCTTTACTTGCGTCGCACTCTTGTACTACAGAATAAATTTCAACTGCAGGCTGCACTACAGAGGCTCTGTGTTTTAGTAAAGTTTTTTGTGGAGCAGCCTAAAGCTGAGTAAATTTCCGAACGTACAAGTGAGTGACACAAGAGGCGATGAATAAGGAACAAAAAGCCTGTCAACTAAAATGTATTAAAACTATTATCAACAATACGTGAGATAAAGTTGGTGGCAACAGATTAGAAAAATATTTTTGCAATCATTCTAAAAACTCAACACATAAATGCAGGCATTAACCAACAGGGTAAAAGATGTAGACCGCCGACCAATGACTTTTGGGGAAAAGATTTATTTACCCGCAGTGTTAAAAGGTATGTCTATTACTTTTAGCCACATGTTCAAGAAAAAGCCTACCATTAATTTCCCTGAACAAACCCGGCAGTTTAGCCCGGTGTTCAGGGGTTTGCATGTGCTTAACCGCGATGAGGAAGGCCGTGAACGCTGCACTGCATGCGGGTTGTGCGCTGTAGCCTGCCCTGCAGAGGCCATTACGATGGAAGCTGCGGAACGCAAACAGGGCGAAGAAGATTTATACCGTGAAGAAAAATATGCAGCGCGTTATGAGATAAATATGCTGCGTTGCATTTTCTGTGGTTTGTGCGAAGAGGCTTGTCCGAAGGACGCAATTTACTTAAGCGAAACTTTTACGCCGTCGAATTATAACCGTAAAGGCCTTATCTATGCAAAGGAAGATTTACTGATACCAAACCCCAAAACAGAAGCTGCAGACCTTGCTATAGCAAAAGGTCTTTAGTTCTGATATAAATTTGGATATTAGTAATGATCTTTAACAGGTATAAAGACCCTTTATCATTCAGCAGAAACTGATTGCAAACAACATGAGTACTTCCGAAATATTATTCTGGTTTTTAAGTGTGTTAGCGCTGTTTAGTGCCA
>JANXWM010000788.1 GCA_025351145.1 Chitinophagaceae bacterium | reverse complement strand
TTGATAAACGGGCTGTTGAAAGCTGCATCTTGTTCTCACAGCACAAGTGTGCGACGCAAGGAACGATCAATAGAATTGCTATAGCCCGGTTAATAAAAATTTCCTTCTTACCTCGCAGTAATAATCAAACTTAATCCTGCTAAATACAGCACCAGCATGATATTTAAAACAGCCGATGTGCCTTCGGGTGCATTGCGGAATTCTTTCCAGATAAAGATGCCCCAAACAGCGGCTACCACCGTGGCACCCTGCCCCAAACCATAAGAGATGGCAGGCCCCGCTTTACCCGATGCAATGATACTGAACGACATGCCCACACACCATATCGCTCCACCAAGGATACCTGTGATATGGTTCTTTAAACCGCCTTTAAAATAATCGGTATAACTAACAGGCGTGCCCACAAACGGCCTGCGCATGAGCAGCGAATTGAACAAAAAATTACTGAGTAAAATACCCGCGGCAAAAAATACAACTGCGGTGTAAGGGCTAAGCTTACCGGCTTCGGGCACATTAAAATTGGGGAACATGGAAGCGGCAACATATTTATAAAAAAAGCCCATCAGCACACCGGCAATTATAGAAAGCAACAGCCCTTTTGATGAAGGGTTTTTATTGCCCGACTGCATCTTTCTGTATGCATTTGCATTGAGCAAAATGGCCACCACAATAAATGCCACACCGCTAAACAACAGGAGTTTATTGCCCACAGGATTATCAATATAATTTACAATTACACCAATCGCCAATGCCAAACCAATACCCACCGGAAACGCAACAGCCATGCCTGCTATAGCGATTGCGGCCACCAGTAAAATGTTGGCCGCATTAAAAATAACACCACCAATTACCGCAGAGAAAATACTGCTGTTATCTGCCTGCGTAATGTCTTCCATAAAACTTCTGCCGCCACTGCCGCTGCTGCCGAGCGTGAATGCAAAAACCAAAGAGAGCAATAGAATACCGAACACATAATCCCAGTAAAATAATTCGAAACGCCAGGTATTTGCCGCAAGCTTTTGCGTATTGGCCCAGGAGCCCCAGCACAACATGGTGATGATGCAGAATAAAATGGCTGTGGAATAATTTTCTATGATGAACATGTTGGTTGGTTTTATTGCGGGTTAATATTATTGTTTTGCTGCATTCATATTTGCCTGTATGCCGTCAACAGGTTTATCTGAATAAATGATTGCTTCAAAAGCCCTCACTGAATTATCCATAGAAGGGTTTAATATTTTCATTCTTACAGAATGTTTGCCTTTTGGCAACTGATACTTCCAGGCAAGGTCATAACGCCGTGTGGTAAAGCTTACAGGCAGTTTAGGTGTTTCAATCAATTTACCGTCGAGATAAAGTTCTGTATCAAAAACATAGGTTGATTTGCTGTCCCACTGCGATGCATCGCCTTTTATTACAAATCCGATTCCATCAAAATCAAAACTCAGTTCGTCTTTAGCTGTATTCCATTTTACCGGAGCCATGGCAACCGGATACTGACCGTTGAAACTTTTTTCAAACTTTACAGCAACAGGTTGTTGCACCTTGATGACCACATTATCCGCATTTACTTTTCCGCCGTTTCGTTCTATGTTTTGCAGTGCATGTTTGTAGCCAATTTCATATACATCATTTAAACTCATGGTGGTATATTTAAAGTCAATATCTTCTGCCTGTGCCAAACTTTTTTTCCAGTAAGCGGGTATTTTATCATAGCCCAAAACAGCACCGAGAATGCCACCAACAGTTGATGGGTTGCAGTCTGCATCCTGGCCGCAACGCGTTGCAATTTCCATTGATTTTGTAAAGTCGCCGCCGCCATACAACAAGCCCATCGTTACATAAGCTGCATTTACTTTTGCATCAATGTTAAAGGGTGCAAATACACCATCGGGGCAGCCAATATCGTTTGCCCATTTCTGCTGAACGCCCAGCCAGGTCTGCTTCCAGTCGGTTGGATATTTTTTATGCCATTCAATTACATCATGTATGCATTGATAAAATTCGCTTTGCTTTGGCACTGCTTCCAGTGCGTTGTTCACCACATAATTAATATCGCTTGAAGTAAAAGCAAGCGCATACATGGCGCCAACATATATACCGCCATACCATCCATCGCCGTAATTCATAATATGCCCGATCTTATCACTGATAGCAGATGCCGCATTAGGCATCGCCGGACTCATCAATCCTGCAAAATCACTTTCAATCTGGTAGTCTATACAATCGGCATGCGGGTTGTTTTGCCATGCGCCGCTCTGTGGCGCTTTAATGCCATTTAAAATATTATAACGCCCCGCCTGGTTGGCATGCCAAAGCATATAACCTGCATTTGCAAAAGCATTTGCAAAAGAATCAACCGGTGCATTTAGTCCATATTTCTCAAACACATCTACAAACGTGAGATCCATGTACAGGTCATCGTACAATCCTGCATTATCAATCATATTGTGTTTTACCAAACTGTCGTTCCAAACGAGGGGCTGATAGTCGCCAATAAATGTTCCCTGGAAACGAAATTCATATGGCCCGCCAAACGTAACTCCAATCGTTTGTCCGGCCCAGCCGCCCTTTATTTTATCTTTCAAAACATTTTTCGAAATGGTGATTGTTTTTTGTGCCTGCATGCTTTGCATGGCAAAAAGAAAACACGAAAACAAGACTAATTTTTTCATTTAGCTGAGTTTATACTGTTTAAATTTTATGAACCAATCTTTCTTGCTGCTATGAAGCTTTTGTTGCGTCGCACTCTTGTACGTTCGGAACTTTGTGCGTCATTGCGAGGCCTCCGAAGCAATCTCCTGATATAAAGATGACGATTGCATAAACCGCACGACAAGGGATTGCTTTGCTTCGAGACTCGCAACTCCTCGCAATGACGATTCATAATCCGAACGTACAAGTGAGTGACACAACCGGCGATGCCATGAAATACTTCTGCCTGTATCAAAAATTATTTAATGCTTCACCGGTTGGTGCATCATTAAATCCTCGATCACTTTTCCAATTTCTTCCGGTGTTTGTTTGAATGTTAAGTATGTAAATTTTTCTCCGGGTATCAATACATTTTTACCATCATCTTTTATTTCGAAATTTAATTTTCGGTAATTGAAGTAAGGCGCAATGCCACGCACCGCAACGAGCACAGCCGTTTCATCCCAACTGTTGCGCCCATGTGTGTTGTTATCTTTTGTAAGGGCAACTTTGAACGCATCTTTTACGGGGCTGTTCTGGATGGATTCGTTGTTTATAAGCCGGATGCCGGTTAATATTTTTTCTCCAATTTCAAAACCACTAATGGTCATTGGTGTTGGCCATTCGCTAAATACTTTTTGCGAAGCTGCTGCATCAATCATCACATTGAATTCGTAGCCGCTCTTTCCATCTTTATCTATTCGCGCAGCCATTGAAACCAACTGCTTTACTTTCTTTATTACGAGATCTTTGCCGTTCAATTTTGAATATTCATCCGCGCTGGAATTAAGTAAACCGGCCAGGTTGGTAAAGAAGCCAACGCTTACAACCGTTATACTTTTATCGGGCTGTGAAGACAATATTTTTCTGTATAGTTTTACTGCATCTTCTGCTTCATCGTTTGACTGCAATGCATGCGGATATTTTGCCACAATTGCCTGCGCCCATTGCTGCGAACAATCTTTATTTGGCAAAGACTTTTTGGTTATACCGATGGGAATAGAAGGCCGGTTAAAATAGGTATTCAGCACACTGAGTGTTGGTGCTGTTGTTTCAAAAGCATTACACGAAATGGTAGCAAGAATTTTCGCTTCGCCCATATCTTCAAACGCATGAAGCAAAGCCATAGCGCCCACATCGTCATAATCAGGTGCTATGTCTGTATCAAAAATAATGTTTACAGTTTTATGCTTTTGTGCAAAGGAAATACTGCAGCTAAAAACTAAAATGATGATCAGTAATTTTTTCATGCAATTGTTTTATATTTTAAAAATTCACTTCATGTTTATAAGGCGCTGATGCCTGTGCACCTAAGCGTGTAACAGAAACTGACGCTGCTTTACAGGCGAATTCAACTGCTGCCCGCATCGGTATATTTTCTGATAATGCAACTGCCAGTGCCCCATTGAAAACATCACCCGCAGCAGTAGTATCTACCGCTTTCACAACCGGGGCATGCACAAGCGTACAAACAGATTCATGCAATATGAGAGCACCTTTTGAACCTAAAGTTATAATGACCGTTTCAATACCTTTTGCATGTAAAAAATTTGCAGCTTCTTTTGCCGAAGATTCATCAACAACTTTTATTCCTGTAAGCATCGAAGCTTCTGTTTCGTTTGGCGTAATGATAGAAACGTGCTTCAGCAATTCATCGCTTAAAGCGCATACCGGAGCAGGGTTTAAAATAACTTTTTTACCAAGCGAAGCAGCAACTGATGCCGCGTGTTCAACCGTTTCAACCGGTATTTCTAATTGCATTAAAATGATGGTTGCCTTTTCAATACAATCATTCGCCGCTGCAATATCCTGGGCCATTAAATATGCATTTGCACCGGATGCTACTACAATGCAATTCTCCGCTTTGTCATCAACCGTAATCAATGCAACACCCGAAGGATGCTGTGCGTCTTCTAAAATGAAAGATGTATCAATGCCTTCTTCTTTAAAAAGCTGCACGGCCTGTTTACCAAAAATATCGTTACCGGTTTTACAGATAAAAGTTACGGCCCCGCCAAGCCTTGCAGCAGCCACAGCCTGGTTGGCTCCCTTGCCTCCTGCATTCATTAAAAATGTGCCGCCTAAAATCGTTTCGCCGGGTGCCGGAAGATGCGGTGCTTTTACCACCATAT
>JANXWM010000404.1 GCA_025351145.1 Chitinophagaceae bacterium | reverse complement strand
AATAATTCCCCTTTTTTTAATGACCTTAAAATTGACCAAAGCATCCGGATATATATCATAAATAAGCAGGTGGTAGGGAACACCTGCGGTTTTATTAAACAGCCATGCAACAAAGGGGGCAAATGGCGGATTGGTAAAAACAAACAATTCAAAATCCTTCTTTCTAAAGATCAATCTTGAAAAAAATTGTACAGAGAAAAAACACCAGGTATATATCCTTTTAAAAGAGCTGTTGCGTTCGTACTTTTTTAACAGTGTTACTTTTACTGAAGCATTCAATTCTTTTTCCATAAGGTCAACCTGCCCTGTGTACAATTCACATAAATAATTTCGGGCAAAAACATTGATAACATCCACAGTAAGATAACCGCATACCTGATTTACAAAAATCATTTTCCTTTTGGCTGTCATATAAAAGTTAGCGCATCATTTGTACAGTTTAATAATGTACCATACATTTTTTAGACTGTGTACGGGAGCCTGTCTGCATTTTATGATGAGCATTGTTTATGAAGCTGAAGATGCTCATAAATATGGATATACAGTGATTGCGACGCAACCGGGATGCTATGAAATAAATTGCTGGTATTATACTATTTTTTACAGCAATGAATAACACAAATAAAAAAATATCAGCAGTTAAAATATCAACTTACCGCTCTACAATAATATTTCCCAGCACGAGCATATCCATTTTTGTTCTAAGATAACAATCAAGCGCTTCTGCGGGTGTATTTACAATAGGTTCGTTTTCATTGAACGAAGTATTTAATAAAATGGGCACACCTGTTTTTTTATAAAAGGTATGGATCAGGTCATAATAACGGGGCGATACCGTTTTGTCTACTGATTGCAAACGGCCCGTACCATCCACATGTGTAACTGCAGGAATAAGCGGCTGTTTTTCTTTTTTAATGGGAAATACTTTTTCCATAAAAGGCACATCACCTGATGACTCAAAATATTCTTCTACAAATTCCCTCAGGATAGATGGAGCAAATGGCCGGAAGTTTTCTCTTTTTTTGATCTTGGCGTTCAATAGCTCCTTGGCATCATTTCTTCTTGGATCGGCAAGAATAGAACGCCCTCCCAATGCACGGGGTCCGAACTCTGCCCTGCCCTGGAACCAGCCAATTACACCACCGTCAATAATACGGTCAGCAACCTTTTCGAACAGGTCTGCATCACTGTACTTTGTATAAATAATATTTCTTGATTTCAAAAACAGCTCAATGGCTTCATCGGTAAACCGGCTTCCGGTATAAGCAGAAAAGACCGGCTCGGCCCTCGGCTGCTCCAAAACCTGGTTATACATATATAAGGCCGCACCCATAGCAATACCTGCATCATGACCTGCAGATGGAATATACAGATGCTCAAACCCGCAATTCAGGAGTATCTTACCATTGGCTACGGAATTTTGCGCTACTCCCCCGGCAATACACAAATTTTTTAATCCTGTGCGCTTCTGCAAATGGTCCGCCATGTGAAAAATGAGCTGCTCTGTAAACCTTTGCACAGAAGCTGCCATATCTTTATGAAACTGTGTTAAGGGCTCATTGCCGCTCCTTGCTTTACCAAATTGCTCTTCCAGGTAGTGGGTAAACAAATTGCTTACACGTGGTACATGATCTTCCCCATATGTTACCACCACATCTTTAGCAGACTTGAAATAGGTTGAATTCCAGGTAAAAAAACCATCATTGGTAAATTGGATAACGTCGCTTAACCTGTTAAGGTATATTGGCTCACCATAAGGAGCCAACCCCATCATTTTATACTCATCTCCGTAATGAGGGAAACCAAGAAACTGGGTAAAAGCAGTGTAAAACGACCCAACTGAAACAGGGAAATCCAGTGAGTCAATAACAGTAATTTTATTGCCTTTGCCTGTACCAATCATGGTAGTGGTAAAATCGCCGGAACCATCAACTGAAAGTAAAGCAGATTCTTCGAATGGGCTGGCAAAAAAGGCAGAAGCCAGGTGACAGCGGTGGTGTTCTACCTGCACCAATTTAGGTTGAATGATGTGTTCGGGAACATCGCAAACAACAGCAAATTCCTTTTCCAGGGAAGCCACTTTTTTAGAATTGCGCAACCGGTTCATGACGGTATGCACGCCACCGCCCGGATGCTTTAAAAGGTATAATATTTTTTTAGCAAATTTTGCTTTAGGATCCCTGCCGATGGCAATATGATCAACCTGTTCTATAGTTACCCCGGCCTCTTTTAGGCAAAACAAAACAGCCTGTGCGGGAAAGCCCGCCCAATGCTTTACACGGGTAAACCGCTCTTCTTCTGTAGCCGCAATTAATTTGCCATCCACCAAAATGGCGGCACTTGAATCGGCATGATATGCATTGATACCCAGTATGATCATTATTCTTTATTGTATAATCTGTTATAAATATGACTGATCCTGCTCCAGCTTGATGCCTTAAAGCAGGCAGTCATTGAGTTGTCTTATTTTTTATTTAAATTTAAATTTAAATATGGTAAGGGTTTGCTGCTATTAGTTCCCGCAAAACATTTCCAGGTAGTCTTTTTTAAATTCATGCTTATCCAGGTAGTCTTTTGCGGTAGAATATGCCTGCATACAGCGGCAATTAAAATCGTTTTGGCCCATCTTATAAAATGTGCTGAGCGCATGTAAAAAACCGGCTTTATCTTCCTGCGCAATATCAAAGCCTGCTCCCAACCGTTCAAGGTTTTGCCAGGGGGTTTGATCACTGATGATTACCGGGCGCCCTGCGCTTAAACATTCATAGATGGCATGGCCAAAATTTTCTCCTTTTGTAGGGAGTAATAAAGCATGATAGCCTGAAAAGGTTCCCTGAACCTGGTCAGGTTCAACTTCTCCAAGGTATTGAACAACGATATAGGCCGGAAGACTGTTTATGAATTGTTTGCATTCATCCCAGTACTGTTTGTCTTTAATAGGCCCGTAAATATGAAACAATACAGGAAGGTTGAGCGTTTTCAGCAACTGAAGGGCCACCAGTAAGTTTTTCTTCAACGAAATAAGGGAAAGATAGACCAACCTCAGCTCAAAAGAACGCTTGGGTATAAATGAAACAGCCCCCAATGGTTTTTTAGGAATATTGGACACAATGGTAATCACCTGTTTTTGCCCGAAATGCTCCCTTAAATCTATTGCTTCCTGCTCATCTGTTGCATGCCATTCAACACCCTTGTGCAATTGAAATATTTTAAAAGTGCTGATAAAAAACTTTTTTTTAAATGCTTTGCCCTCAAGGGCACCTTTTTGTAACATGCCCCTTGGTGAAATGATCAGCTTTACATGCTTCTTAAAATAAAGGTGCCAGGCGATAATGGGATACATAAAAAAAAATTTTGAAAAAAGGCCATTCAGGTAAATCACATCAACGCCCCTTGCTTTAATAAGTTTCTGGATAAACAGGTATCGCTGTTCGTGTGGCTGCAGATAGTAAATAGCTCCACTGGGCGTAAAGTTCCATTGGGTTAACTTAATACCCTTCAACACACTTGTTTCTCCATAATCATAACTGCTGCATACTACAGAAACTTCCATAGCATCATGGATCGTTTCTGTGAGGTTTTTCAACGACTGTACGGGCCCCCCGGCTTTCCATGCGGGGAAAAAATGATCATAAAAAATAATTACCTTTTTAATAAGAATATTTTTTCGGCAAAGGAGATGTTTAGGATTAGACTTGCGGGTCAGTGAATCCCGTTAAACAGTTAATACGGTCTGAACAGGCGGGCTTTTTTTAAAATAAAAACTGTTCAAATAAACCATACCAAGCCAGACAATAAAACTGATCTTAATCAACGACCCTAGTCCATTTAAGGTATCCGTATCTGCCCTGATCACCACAAAAAAAGCAATAGGGAAAAATATTTTCGACAGTGGATATTTCTGGTCCATCCGGTGGTAGATCCTGATAAAAAAACTGATCAGCATCCCAAAAGCAAATACGGTGAAAACACCATAATAGCCAAAATCAATAAAACCATCACTAAGTATGCCCAATGCGATTGCAGTTCTTTCAGAGATATACTTGCCGGTATATTTAATAAAAGTCTCCCGGTCACCAACAACTAATTTTCCAGGTGCCAAAATCCTGGGCAATACGGCCGATTTAAGAATGAGTAAGCCATGTTTACCCTGTTGTAAATCAAAATTACCCGCATAATAATTGGCCATCGTATTGCTGGTAACCCATCCTTCATCAAATCTGAAAATATTATCCGCTATTTTTTCATTGAGGGATTTATCCCGGTTTGCCAGGCTGCTCTCATCAATAATGTCCCCCAAATTGCTGATATCTTCCAGCGAATTCGTAACCTGTCCCCTTAGGGTAAATTTAATATTCTGGATAAATACCACCAGCAGAATTCCTGCAAACAATGCTGCTATTTTCACAAAAAAAGAAGGCTTGTACCGGATCGCTAAAAAGAATCCAAGAAAAAATAGCAGGTTCAGCAAGTCATTAAACATGCTGGAAGTAAGAGATTGGATAACAGTAAAGCCATAGGTAAGAACTAAATAAAAAAAATTAAACCTCCTGCTACTAAAAAAAGACAAAAATAAACCAGCAAATTTAAAATAAGAAATACCCAAAAAAAACAACGATAACTCCGAAGGAACATATGGTAATATTACAAACTGGCTGAAAAGGCCTGTTGCAATAAGCTGCCAGGGCAACCTCGGGTGTTTCTGGGCAATGGCAGCTATTTTCTCAACATCCACCGATTCATCACCCCTAACCTTCTTTAGATGTAGCCCCGCCAGTAACAAAACCACAGCGGGGATGGCATAACTAAAATAAAGGTCAGGGCTGCCCTTCATTGCATAGACTTCGATTGTATATGGATTTAACCAACTATACATTAATACAGGGCTTAAAAGATAATTCATCGAAAACAAAGTACCGATCAGGTTCCTCAGAGCAATTCGTTCCCCGATAGATGAAAAAAGCAAAAGGAACTGGTAAATAAAAATGGATGTCGCAATAAAATAATACAGGTTAAAATCAAAAGCTAACAATAACATCAGCTCAAGAATAAAAAAAATACCCCATGAGCGACCTGAAAAACGGTGACTACTCTCATTCAATTTGGATGCTGTGGATATCTTATATTCCATTTTAGAAAATGCTGCGTTTTACTTTTATAAATCCAGGAAAACCTTTAATCCTTGTTTCTAATTGCACGCACTTCCCACCCTAAAGTTTTTGCAAAACATTTCCTGATCAAACTAATTTTAAACAGCACTTTTTTAGGTGTTTCATAAGATATCATTCTAACTAAAGATGAGCGCTATTTAAATTTTCTCATCTTGATTTAGTTTTACAATGACAAGCAATTCCTCACCGGATAGATCATCAATAACCTGCTCACATTGCTTAAAATTTTTAATACTTTCAAAGTTAAATGAACTGCTGCCTATATAATAGGGAAGGTTTTTGAAAATGGTTTTATAAAATTGCGCATTAAGATAATTAGGGTGAACTTTACCCCATGCCTGATGGAAACCACTTGGATCTCTTTCTCGGTATTGAGGGCTGCCGTTTGGGCTAACAGCTATAAAAAAGCCATCCTTTGTTAATAATTTTTTTGCTAATGTTATCATACCCGCTATAGAAGGATGATGTTCAATTACATGCGAGGAAAAAAATATATCATTATCGCCCTTTAAAACATTTTCATCAGTACTTATCTCAATATTCAAATTCTGTCTTCCATATGCCGCCCGTGGCAGGGATATCTCGAAACCTTGGACATAATGCCCCATTTGTGTTAATTGCCATGAAATATAACCCCAGCTGCACCCATAATCAATGATATTTAAGGATGAATTTCCGGGGTAAAGGCATTTAAATATTCGATCGTACCTGCTTGCATTTTTATTCCCGTGGTTAAAACGGCCTGCTTTTAAATTTATTAATTCATCAACCGAGGGTAATGTCACGGTAATATTATCCTTTTCTTTATAATCATCTTGGTAAAATTTGTTATTGAACTCTGGCTTATCTACAGGATGCCGAAAACTTAAGTGGCAGGTATTGCATTCAAACAATCTTGTAAAAAAGTATTTCCGGTCAACCTCAGTAAAACTGCTTCCACTACAATATGTACAGGTTATCTTTTGATTATAATGTAAAGCAGAGTCAATTAAATATTCCCACTTTTGTTTGAAACTAAGCATTATTGATTCGTTATTTTGTTAGGAAAATAAGAAGGAGTTACCCTATTCATAAACAACGCATCTTTTTAAAATTACTTTCAGACGCTGTGCTAATGGTTGTTAAAATTCATTTCTTTAATAAATCCATAATTAGTCGTTGCCTGTATTTTAGAAAAGACTATTTGCAAAAAAAGATGCGCACAAAACATTATTGAATTATTTCGACTGCTTTTGATGGCGATTTAATCAGGTTATAATTATTAAAGTATTTTTTTAGTTTAAGGAATTTTGATTCAAAAAATAAATAGCTAATTGTCGCCACAATATATGCTGTCAGGAAACTCCCAATCACATTAACAATGATAAAATTTGTTTCAAAAAAATGCCGGAATATCATAAAGCACATTGGATGGTAAACGTACAAACCGTAGCTGATTTTACCCGTATAGGATAAAGGGCTTTGTATAAGGATTTTCTTAAGAATATGCTTGTTTCTAATTGTTATTACGTACGCAATTAAACTAAAATAACTAATTGCAAGTAAGAAATATTTAAAAACCTGCAAAATAGGATCACCCGTGCCGCTGCTAAAAGCCCACAATATTGCTGTTGGAATAATAACACCCAAAAATAATAGAAGAAAAATGCCAGAATGCTTGCTAGTCAGTTGTTTATTGATTTCCAGAACTGCAAGAAATGCCCCTGCAGCCAATTCATCCATTCGTGAAAATGTAAAATAAAAGACTCTATATTGATGTCCAATTAGAAATATTCTCACTAAAAAAGAAACGGCTATGATTGCGATAATAGAAATAATAATCTTCTTATTACTCAGATAGTAGATCACGAATGGCCAAAAAAGATAAAAATGTTCTTCGATAGCTAATGACCAAAAATGACTTGGCCCATTTGACTTCCAGTTAAATGTCATCGCAAAATCTTGCAAGTATATCCAATAGTAGACCTGAGAACCAAAATCAACAATACTTGCCCCACTTAAAACTGGTATCAAAAAATAATAAATACCCAAAAAAAGATAATAAAGAGGAAAAATTCTTAATGTCCGGCGGATATAAAAATTCGAAAAAAAGTGGGAGTTCGCCTTCGAGGAAAAAAGAATTCGGGTAATTAAAAATCCAGATAATACAAAAAAAAGAGACACGCCCGTTTGTCCGAAAATTGAAATTTTTTTAAATAAAAGTAATGTTGGGTTAGATGTTTCCATTTGCTGAAAAAAATGAAAAATCATAACCATAATTGCTGCGATTGCCCTGACTCCATCTAACTCTTTGTAATAACTTAATTTCATCTAATTAATTTATAATACTCGTCGACAGGGAAAAAATTACCATCCTATATTTTTATTGATGTTTAGCGGTGAAATTAAGTATTAATAGCTAGTAAATTTCGCAAAGAGAGGTCTATTTCAGATGTATAGCTTATTTAATTGAAGCAAATTCCAAAATTTATATTTAGGCTGCAAAGGCTCATCTTTCATTACTTCAAATAATCAATCAGTCACTCCTGATTAACCTATTAATCTATAAAATTGGTTATCGGTTCAAAATATTTTTCAAAACAAAGTTGTCCTTCAAAATCATTGATCGCCTCTTTGCTAAAAAAATCGTAATTAGAAATTACTTCATGAAGACACTTTAATAAAGAGCTTTTACTCGTATCAGTAAAAAATACCCATTTCCTGTCTTTTAGTGTCCCCCTGAAATGGGGATTATCATATATTAAAACAGGCATTCCTGTAGCAGCATACTCATATATTTTATTGGAGGCTGTACCAAGAGTGGAGTTCATAATATCATTTTTTTGATGGATGCCAATGCCTATGTCGCAGCTGAATGCATTTGAAATCACCTCCGCATATCCTGTGGGTGCTATAAAAATTATACGATCGGTCACCCCCTTTTCTTTGGCTAGGGCTACCAGTATTTTTTTATAATCTTCGCCAATAAACCCTTTTAATACAAGGCAAAGTTTTTTCTCACTTACGGGTATATTTAATACCCCGATAATTTCTTCCAGTCCATGAAGTGGGCCAATACTCCCCTGGTAAAGAATTTTAATAGAATTGCTCATTTGTTTATCCAGGGAGGCATAGCGACCATAAATCTTCCTCGATGGAAAATTCGGTAAAAAGAAAAATTGGCCTTTCAATTTTTCCATGGGGAAATATTGCTTTCTTTCCACGGAGGGCAATGAGAAAATATCAAGTTGAGGAAATACCCATTCCTCGGTTTTCCAGGCAAACCAGCTAAGGCTATACTTTTTTAAATGATATGGATCTGCCACATCATGGTTATGATACCATAGAAGTTTAGGTTTGTTGAAAAAAAAATAACAAACCCTGTAGCTCAGCAAAGGCATTACATCATACAATAGAATAGTATGGGGGTTTGAATGGATAGCTGTTTTCCAAAAATGGAAAGTGAAATTAAAAAATGAATACAGTTTTTTTAGTATCCCATGATGCTTTACATTATTGGGATTGATTGCTTTTCCATATGAAAATAGCTTTACATTGGATGGATACTTCCAGTCAAATCCTTTATAGTTACGACATAAGACAAAAACATCCCGGTAAGTTTCAGACAAATACTCTATAGCATTTAAAGTAGGAGGATAATATTCTGGATGGCTATATATAACAATTAAAATTTTTTTTTTCATAAAATAGCACCCTCAAGAAAACTCATGTATCTGCTTCCATAATCATCCCATGCATAACCTTCATGAGATGTTTCCTCTGCTCTTAGCCCCATACGGCTCTGCTCTGCCGGATGATGATACAAGAACTCGATTTTCTCTTTTATTTTTTCCGGCGAACGGATAGGCACAATGAATCCATTGTCATTATCAGAAATAATATCTGCTCCGCCGCTATTGGATGTTACAATCATTGGTACGCCGCATGACATGATTTGCGGTATCACCATACTTAGGCCTTCTTCAAGAGATGGTTGAATCGCTACGTCACTATTACAAATATATTCACGGAGAAGGTAATGATCTATATGACCACAAAAAATCCAATTAAACTGCTGATACTTTTGAATCATTTCTTTCAATTCATCTGCAACTTTACCTATGAAATAAACCTCGTAATTTTCTTTTGGAATATCCAACAGCTTAAGCGCCTCAAATAAATAGATAAGCCCTTTTCTTACTGTTAAACTGCCAACATATAAAATGACAAATTTATTACGCTTTGGCCCATTCATTTTTTGAAAAAAAGAACTGGCACCGTATGCATTTTGAATGATTTTTTTTTTCGTAATTCCATTTTCTAAAAAAGACTTTTTAACAAATGTGGATGGCACAGAAATATAATCTGCTTCCTCATACTCCTTCAATTCTTTGTCAATCACCCGCTGATTAATTGAATACGCAATGCCAAACTTTGCATACTCTTCTTTTAAAATATTGTTCTGGTATACTATATGCGAAGACCCCCTTTCAACAATAGTTTTCATACCAAGTGCTTTTGCTCTTCTGATGGAATGCAGCGACATACCGCTCCATCCAATAAAAACACTCTTTTCCTGTGATCTCAATTTACCCGCAACCCATTGATCAAACAGGTTATTCCACAGGTACACTTTAGATGGCAGGAGTTTTACCGGAAAAGCGAGTAAAGAATTGGTATGTATTTTTTCTTTGTGAATAATCTCCTTATCAATACGCTTTACAAATTTTTTAAGCAATGAATTTTTGGATGATGCATAGGTAGTATAAAAATCTTCCAGTACCCCATGCTTTTCCATCTGTTCGGCTAAAGCAAACGCATGAAATTTACCGCTGCAGGAAATGGTTATTTTCATTTACAGGATGGATTGAATATGAGTGAATGCCTGCCCGGCTCTTTTTTTGTAGGCGTAACCGCTTTTTATAGAACGCTCCTTTGCATGTGCTCTTATTGCAGCAATGGCTGCATCATCCATCGTTGTAATTTTTTGTATAAGCTGTATACAATCGGGTACGTCACTATAAAGAAAAATTTCTTTTTGATCCTGAAAAAATGACCGGTGTTCTTCTGTATCAGGCGCAAGCTGAAGGCCGCCCACAGCAGGTATTTCAAATGTCCGCATATTGTGGGCTCCCTCATTATGCTTTCTGAAAATATTAAGCTGTACCCTGTATTGCCTCACCGTTTTCCAGAAGTCTGCACCATATACTGGGCCATAGATTTTACACAGATTATTACTTTCAATATACTTATTCCAGCCATGCCCGTACAGGTCTATCCTTATCTTTTCTTTTACTAATTCACGGATGAATGATACCCTTATTTCATCAGGGTTACCAATAAAACAGCAATAATTGTATGATTCCTTGAAATTGCACGCATCGTACAATTCATTGCTTAATTCGTATCCAAAGGGCAGCAGGAAAGTTTTAATATGATATTCTTTTTCAATCAGATCTTTAAGCGAATGGATATAGGTAAAATGTGCATCGTACAATGGAAAACCTTCGGTCACATTTTTATTACCGCTGCCCCTTCCTGAAAAAACAAAAGGATGGTCGCCATTAAAGTTTATAGTTTTAATACCCTTCGCTTTTATCCATTGAATAGTGTCAGGCAAAATTTCCATCCCTTTAAAAACCCACACGACATCAGGCCTGCTTTCTTCAATGGCCTCCTGCAGTTTTTTATTGATAGTTGTAAAGATGGTATTAAACCCAAGCCTGTAAAAGATTTTATTCACATACCCTTTGCACAGGTAATCAAGCAATAGATCATGGGCAGGAAAAATAGCGCACTCAACTCCTTCGATCCCGTTTAAATACTTGTTGTAAATGGTTTCAATATTATGATCATCAGCAGCCCCGCAAATCAGTATTTTCATTTTAAGCCCATTGATTTAAAAAAACCTGGTTGCTGAATAGTCTTGTTTGAGTAAAAGTCGCTGACACAATAAAAGCTGAAAAGGAGTAATAAAACCTATGGCTAAAATACGTTTTAAATTTACCCTGGAAACTGTTTACATTTTATTAAGGGAGCTGCTTGTGAAGCTGAAGATGACCAATGGTTTGCCGATGAACGGATTGCGACGCAAGGAACGATGCTATGAAAACTGATGCCGGTATCTTATCCTTTAATTTTTAGACATCACTTTTGAAGTGATTAATTGATGCAACATATTATTCATAATTGCCGCCTGTGTTGGCAGGCTTAAATACTCCTTTGCCCTTTTAGCTGCTTCGGTTTTTAAATAATTGAACTGCCCGGGGTTGTTAAGGTATCTTTTCAATTCATTTTTTAAAGCAACTATATCTCCCTCCGGAAAAACGATACCGCATTCACCTACCAATTCAGGCAAGGTTCCCGACGCAGATACAATAACCACTTTACCGCATGCCATGGCTTCCGAAGCCACACGGCCATATTGCTCCTTCCATTTTGGGGTTGATATGGAAGGTACTATTACAGCATCTGCAGCATTCATATACTCCGCTATTTCTTCATGCCCGGCATCGATGTATACCACCCGGTCTGCAATGCCATGGTCGCTGATCAATTGTTGTAAAAAAACATGGTACGAAGTTGCATACAGGTCGAACCTGTCAATCATAAAAGTCCATTCAAGATCTTTTAACCCTGCCAGAGCTTCAATTAAAAGATGAACTCCCTTTTCTTTTGAAAGCCTTCCAAAGTAGGCAATCACGGGCTTATTTAATTGCAATTCATTCCTGATGCGTTTGCGTGAATCTTCATTTTGGAAAAAAATACAGGGATTAAAACCAAGCGGTATCTGGCACACATTTTTATAGCCCATTTTTTCAAATACAGTCGTACCTTCTTTACTGATGGTGAATACAGAAGTAACAAGTGGTAAAGAACGGCGTTTTAAAAAATATTTATATACTGCTGCCGGAATTGATTTGATACCACCCCGCTGGAAAGATGACCGCAGGTCAATAGCCAGGTTCTCACAACTCTGGCATACCAGTACGCGGTTGTTTTTACGGCACCATTTACCCGCTTCAACTGCCAGCCTGCTTACAGGATCATTATCGAGCAGCACGATTTTTGGCTTCAGCTCATCAAGCAATGCAGTTAATCCTTCATAAATATATGTTCTGGGATTATTGCCAAGCAGTGGTTTTAAATAGATCACCGGGTCAATAGTTCTTTTAGTATCTGCCGCTTTTCTGCCACTTGAGAACTGGATACTTTCCGGTATAAGTAATGCAGTATTCCAGCCAAGCTCCTGTAGTTTTATATAAATATTTCTATTAACAGCATTGGTAGCTGCGTGCGAAATAACGAGTAAATCAGGCATTAGATTTTTTAGAAACTAAAATTCGCAATAAGTTTTTTTTGAACCGGACTAAAGCCCTTTAAGCATCGTCCCTTGCCACGCTCGGTTCAAAGTTCCTCTTTCATGGCATCTGTAAAAGGCGTGGCAGTTTACCCCGACGAGTGAAGCGGAACTCGGGGTCGCACGCTTGTACTTTCATATCTTTATTGATCAAAACAGCCCAGTCGCCAATCAACACTTTTTTTTGTTTACTTCACACGGTAATGGTCATTGAACTTAAACCGGAATATTGCTGGCAAAATGAGCAGAACAGAATTGCAGCATTTCATTTATTTCACTGCTGAAATTATTGGCGGGTAAAAAGCCTGTTGCGCAAAGTTTCGTGATATCAAAATCCAATACGGGTTCATCTGTTGCAACAGCCGCATCTGGCAATAAGATGGGTATTACTTTACCATATATTTTTTCATACTCATCGCTGATCAGTTGGGCCATATCCATTACACGCATGCTTGCCCCACTGCCAAGATTAAACAGGCCATTACCCGTTTTACTTAGCGGCAACCGGGTAAAATGAACTACTGCTTCTGCCACATCGGCCAGGGTTATAAAATCCCTGTATTGGCAACCATTGGATAACAATTTTAACTGATGGTTTACAACAGCCTGTTTGCAAAGATCATTCACCAGCAATGTCCACCGGTTTACCTGTGGCAAAACAGGCGGCCCAAAAGAATTAGATAGCCGTACAACTATTCCGTTGATCACTTTTTTATCCCTTGCTGCAATAACATAATCTTCTGCAGTGCAGTGTGTAATGGCATAAGGATGAACTGGCCTTGTAACAGTTGATTCATGAATATGCCCTGCGAGTGGTACACCATACACATGGGCAGTTGAAAAATAGATAAAGTTTGCTGCACCAGAGGCAATACTGTTTTCCAATATCATTCTTGTTTCATCAATATTTACGCGAATTGCTTCGGAAGGATGCAAAACACAATCATGCTCATTTAAAGCTGCGAGATGAATGACCGTATGAATATTTTGAGGAAAATGTTCTTTTGTAAAAAGTTGCTGATGGTTTACCAGGGCAATATTTCCATGCATACCCAGTAAACCTTTATCAGTTGCTTTACGTGAAGAAACGGTTATATTAAATTCTTCAGCCATTCTTTTGGCAAGCCTGCCACCCACATAACCAAGACCACCTGTAATTAAAATATTCTTCATGAATGAAATCCTTTGTAAGGTATCAGGTCATTTTTCAATGGCAGGTTATCAGCCTCTTCAGGATGATGCGGAATGCTGGCAATATTCAGTAACATATTTAAGCTTTCAGACAAGCCTTTAAATGCCATCCATATCCCAGGCGGAACGGTAAGCCGCTGATAGGCTGATGGAGATAATGTCAATTCCTGGAATTGCCCGTAGGTAATGCTTTCAACTCTTCCGTCATACAAAATAAACCGGATAGCCCCAGCCGGCACAATAATATTCAAAAGCATTTGCTTATGCTTCTTCCATCCTTTTACAGAATTGAAATTGACGGTAGAAAAATATGCTTCTCCAAAACCTGCAAAAGAAGGTTCGCTTTGCTTTAAGGCATGCATTACATTACCAGCCTCTCCTTCTATTATTTTTAATGGGGTTAGGGTTACGCCTTCTATCATACCCATACAAAGTCCTTTTGTTTTGCCTCTTTGCAATATTGATCTATCTGCGCTATTGTATAATCAAACATATCGCCGGTGTTACTGTTATAATAGGTATTGTACCATGCCCCGGTAAAAGAAGATGTTTGTGAAAAGTCAAGTACTGGCTTCCATTGAAGATAAAAAAGCGCTTTATCACAGTTCAATTTTAACAACCCCGCTTCATGAAAATGACTGTTGTTTTCAATTTCAAAATGTTTGTTCATTTCATTAAACTGCCAGTGGCTGCTGATAGCTTTAAGCAACTCAAGAACCGTATGATCCTGGTTTGCATTGGGGCCAAAATTAAATGCCTCACCATGAATGGGTGTATTGCCTTCGTATAATATTTGCGCAGCACGCAGGTAACCGCTTAAGGGTTCAAGCACATGCTGCCAGGGCCTTGTAGAATGCGGATTACGTATCTTTACTACCTGGTGTACGTGCCACGCCCTTATACAATCTGGAACAATACGGTTTACCGCCCAGTCGCCGCCGCCAATCACATTGCCTGCACGAACAGACACTAATTTTATATTGGAATCAGGCTGATTAAAGTAAGAATGAAAATAAGTTTTAATCACCAGCTCAGCTGCGCCCTTCGATGCACTGTAAGGGTCTTTGCCGCCAAGGGCATCCTGTTCGTGCAGGCAATGTGATTGGCGGCGGCGACTGGGCGGTAAACCGTATTGTTCCAGATTGTATAAGGGCGTGGCACTGGCAGCAGGCGGTAAAGATACG
>JANXWM010000399.1 GCA_025351145.1 Chitinophagaceae bacterium | reverse complement strand
CGTTGGGCGATATTTTGTAGCATATGGATAATAATATTGACATTATTAAAGAGCTGCAGAAATTAAAACTTTCTGACTACCCAGTAAGAGAAATTACTGAAATAATTCAAAAAATTGGGCGAATTGGAATTATGATAACTGATTATCATAAAACTAAAGATATTGAACGTGCAGTAAACAATACAAAGGAAGAGCCAGAGTTTAATTTGGTCTCGAGAATTTCATATAAACCTGCGGAATATAATCAAACTTTTTTTAGAGCAAGTACTCCAAACACAACAATGTTTTACGGTGCAGTATTGCCTGCACAATCCATAGAAACCGAGAAAAAATATGCCAGAATTACTGGCATGAGTGAGATTTCAACTTTGCTTAGAAGTCATGAAATCTTGGAAGGTCAAAGCAGAATTACTTTCGGAAATTGGGAAGTGTCTGGTAATATTTCATTAGCAACAATTATTGATCCTACAAGGGAATATGCACAAACGTACTTAAATGAGCTGAAAGATAAATATCATAATTTTATAGCGAAAGAATCAAAAGAAATTCAACAAAAGAGTATAAAATATTTAAAATATTTTTCGACTGAGTTTTCGAAAGAAGTCGGGACTTGTCAAAATCATGAATACTTAATTTCTGCTCTATTAACTGAGTTTTTAGTGGGTAGACAATTTGATGGAGTGGTCTATCCAAGTGTTCGTTCACAGGGTTATGGATTATGTGTTGCTATTCACCCTAGAGTAATGAATAATCTAAAACTTACCAAAGTTCTACAATGTAAACTTATAAAAACTGCTGGTCAGCCCGACGATAATATTTCTCTTATAAATGAAAAGGTTTGTCTTGTTGAAGACGAGGCTACTGAGTTTAAGCTAATAGAAATCTAAAAACATCGCCTAACATTTTAAAACCTCAATTTCCAATCATGATGTATAGTATTGGTGATATCGTAAAGAATGACAAGTCAGACACATGCATTATTCTAGCATCAAAGACAACGCCTCTTACTTCTGATTATTTGACTTCCCATGACGGAAAAATTCTAATTATAGGAATTGATGAAATGGCGAAGAAACAAATACACGTACTGAAAGGTTTCGATTATATCATAGCAAGAATTAAATCTTTTGAGGGAAAATATTGCAACCTAGATATTGCATTTGGTTTGAGTTCCGCATTCGAAGATGAATTAATTAGATGAAATAAACTATCTACATGAGAAAAATTACATTATACAGCCAAGATTTGACTTTCTTATCTAAAGCATTACTTGAAAACTTATTTCCTAAACCAATTATCGGAGAATTGCTTGTTTACGACGATTTAAAAAATGAAAATTCTGTTCTCTATTTTCAAGAGGACTATTATCAAAAGTTGACCTCTGCCATTAATGAAAAGTATATTATGGGAGAATTTATGAAAAGCAATAGTGAAAAAGAGTGGAATCATTTGATGCATTCAATAAACTCTGCCGACACAAACAATGATGATGTTAGCACCTTAAAATCATACTGGCTTTCAATAGACCCTACAAAACCTAAAACAGGAATAGATAAAGAGGCATTATCAAAAATCCTACTTACAGATTTCAATGTTTATAAAACGGCACAAGCCAAATATCCTGTTTTACGGAAAAATCTTGAGGAAGTGTATTTAGGCCACAACATCGAATGTAATTGGTATTTGATAAAAATAGATCGCCATATAGAAACTAATTCAGCTATGGTGACAAAAATAGATGCGTTGCCTGCGATAACCTTAATTAATAAATACGGTTTTCAAATAGAGAACATTCAAGTATTCAAAGCATGGAAAACTGACAATATTGTTGTTTCTATTACTGTGGAATAAACATCGCCCAACAAAAGCATTTGCAAAATACGGGCGAGACAATCGAGCTTCGGCTTTGGTTCATTATCAGCTTCAGTCCCGGCAGACGTTTTTCAATTTGGCTTTTGTTGTTAATTTGTACTTTTATTTTTTAATTTAGCTGCGGCCCGGACAAGACCAGCTTTGAATTCCCGTACTTCGCAAATGCAGACCGT
>JANXWM010000672.1 GCA_025351145.1 Chitinophagaceae bacterium | reverse complement strand
ATTTTGATGATTTAAAATATTTGTTATCTTGTGCTAGCTTAAACAATTTGCCGTACCATCAATTTAGTTTAACACGTACCCATATATCCCCCGAAATTTCCATTATTTTTTTACTGAAATTCTCCAATATTCCTGTCAAATATTTTGGCTAATCTTTGATTATTTATTATTGAATTTATTGTTTATTTAAGGCATTTAAGGGATGCTTGGGTAGTGTACTGAATTATAAATACAAGGAGATATTTTATCATTTAAAATAAGCGATTATTTCTTAATAGAAATTCGCTTGATGATTTTATTGTTATGTCAAACCTCTAATATTATGCGTGCCCAAATTCTTCCATTTAGAATAGTCAATTCAAAAGATTTATTTACAGTTTTACAAGCAATGCCTAACACACTGATGCCTCGGGCAAAACTTTTAAGACTTAAAACTATTATTACTGCACAAATTTTCCATTACATATTTTTTATTTTCCCGTATATGGAAACTAAGTTCGTTAAATACTCGTTAGTTATTGATATACAGCAAGTTAAAAAAATGGTATAAAATTGGTAAACAAAAAAATACCTAAATAACTTTAAAAATACTTTAATGAAAAAGTCAATACCCAGCCCAACTGTTACTTCATTTTGTATTTCTGCAAATCAAATGAAGGTTTTCTATTCTTAAGCAATAAGATTATCTACTTAATTTTCTCTTTATATTTTTTGGATTCAGATTAACCCTGATAGAAAAAATCTTTTCTATTCCGAAGATCCCACTTTACTCAAAAAAGAAGATAGTCGAATTTATATAACAACCACGTTTACAATTTCAAAAAAAATCGCCATGAAATCAAAAGGTTTACCCTACAATCAATTATTCCTTATAACAAAAGGGATATTACAATTATTGCCATCAAAAAAATTATTTAAAAATATGCCAAAATCAGTTTACCTGATAATGGTAATAATTGCTTCGATGGCATTAAATACTTCTTTTGCACAACTACAGACGAAGGTAGATAACGCGATTGAGCAACGCGTAAAAGAAACGCTGAAGAAAAACGCAGAGACACTTCGCTTTATGGAAAATAAAGGACAGATCACCAATAAGGATGTACTTTATTATTTTCAGGGAACTAATGGTTCAGCATACATTGAGCGTAATAAGATCCGTTTTGTTGCAAATAAAGATACGCTAATTGCTCACCAACAAGCTAATAACAATAAAGAAGATGCAAATGAACCTCAATTGGACCGGGTTACAAAGGCCATGCACACTTTTACCTTAAATATGATCGGGTCTAACCCTGAATCAACCCTGGAGTTAGGAGAATCTTTTGCAACGAAATATAACTATTACCTTGGAAAGAATGCCAACGATGCGGTAACGGGTGTTAAAGCAGCAAAAGACCTTACGTTTACGGATATATATCCGGGAATCAATCTTCGCCTATACAGTACTTCACAAGGTTCACTTGAATTTGACTGGGTTTTAAAACCAGGTGCCGATTTTAGCAAAGTAAAACTAAATTTTGAAGGACAGGACGATCTTTCGATTGATAAGGATGGTAGTATTAAAGTGGGCTTACGTTTTACCGATGTAAAATTTAATATTCCTGAATCTTACCAGGTAACGAATAAGGGTAAAGTGCCGATTAATTTCTCTTTTAATAAGAAAGAAGAAAATACAGTCGTTTTTCAAACAAAATCAAAAATCGACCCACAATTCGCATTGGTGATAGACCCAATTTTAAGCTGGGGGACCTATATGGATGGCAACTTTGGTTCCGGATCCGGTGTCACCCAATTTGATGCTTACCTGTACGCTATACAAGTAGATCCGGTGGATGGAATGGTATACTGCGCAGGTAGGTCTAATAAAAATATTCCAACAAATTCCGCTCCATATGATGCTGATGGTTATTTAAATAGTGTTACAAATTTGAATGGTGCACCATCTTCGGGCATTCCAGATGTCGCTGTTGTTTACAGAGTAAATTCAACCGGTACAGATCTGGTAGATTTAACACTTTATGGGCCTTCATCTGTGACAGCTTCCAGTACCAATTCGGTTGAAGCTTATGCCCTAAGCCTGTCCGCTACCAGTGTTTTCATTGGTGGATTTACCAATGTTGATATACCAACAGTAAATGCATTTGACGGTACGAGGAATAGTGATGATGGCTTTGTAGCAGTTTTCTCAAGAGACCTTGGAACACTTAAATATGCAAGTTATTTAGGCGGCACTGGTGCAGATACAAAGGGTGTTACCTCCATCCGTGCAATTGATGATAACTCCTTTGTTGTTGGTATGACTGTTGCTGCGGCTTTACCCACAAGTGGCCCAAACTATATTTCAACAACAGCGCAGTCTGGTTATGGTGGCGGCAGTGATTTTTACATTGCTAAGTTCATCACAGACTTAAAAACATTGTCATGGGGAACGTATGTGGGTGGCACCGGAAATGAAAACTTTAATGACCTGGAAATCTTCCCTGATGGCAGAGTTGCCTTTTGCGGATATGGCGATGGCTCCATTACCGAAAAAAATAGCGCCGCGGCATCTGGTAGCGGGTTAGATGGAATAATTGGTGTCCTTACGAGCAATGGTTCTGGTTTTAATTACCTGGATAAAATAGGCGGCTCATCCGATGATAAAATCTATGATGTAGAAATTGTAGCAGAAACTTTATATTTTACCGGGGCTGTTGGCTCCGGTTTCCCCACTTCTACCGGGGCAAAATATACCACTTATTTCGGGGGAACATCAGATGCAATAGTCGGGTCGGTTGATGCAGCAGGCTCTACCAACTACAAAGCTACTTTTTACGGTACTTCCGGAACGGATATAGGGAATGGGATAAGGTTGGTTAACCAGACTGGCTGTTCAGGAGAAGCTTCAACTTTTCTGCTTGTTTTTGGAACGGTTAATGCTTCGGGCCTGCCAACCAAAAATATCAATTCAGAATCTTTTTATAATGCGACCTGGCAGGGAGGAAGAGATATTTTCTTTGGAGGCTTTAAAGGAGATCTTACTGATATCACTTATGGAACCTATATGGGCGGAAGCGGGGATGATTATCTCGGTTCTACTGGTGATTCAAGAGGTGCCAATCACCTTTGGGTAAATGGTGCCAATGTTTATGTAGGCACAACATCGCATAGTACTGTTGCATCTACCCTTCCTGCACTTGTTGGAGGAGGTGGATTTGATCAAACGAAAGATAACTCAAGTAATGACTCGCATATTCTTTTTTCTATACAATTTGCCTCATTGCTTGTTAGCGATTACGGTGATGCACCAGCAAGTTACGGAACGCCGGGGCATATTATGGATTGCCAGCATTTGAGGATTGGATTACTGATAGATGACGAATCTGGCAATCAGCCATCAACGAATGCAGATGGTGACAATTTAAATAAATTGAATGACGAAGATGGAGTGTTTTCAATTCCAGGCATTTACTCCGGACCTTCTCAAACATACAGTATCACTGTAAATAATTTATTAAATACTACAGGAAGCCCAGCAAATTTATACGGCTGGATTGACTTTAATGGAGATGGGGCATTTCAAAGTAACGAATTTACTTCGGTTATCGTTCCTTATAACATAAATAATCAAACTGCAGTGCTTACATGGTCTGGCGTAACTGTAAGTGGGGATGCTGCAAAGCGTTATGTAAGAATTCGTCTTACTACTAATAATCTTTCAGACAATACAGGAACTACAGGCATTGATGAGCGTTCTACTCAACAGGCATCAAATGGTGAAGTGGAAGATTATCGTGCAACCGGATTAAATTGTCCTGTGGCGGCTACAGAATTGCCATGCCAAACCCAGTCTGCGATTGATACAAAATATGCTGCATGGCTGGCTACTTCAGGTGGCGGTGGCAGTTGCAACGGTGTTTTGACTAATAATGCACCTGCAAACGCCCCAAGTGTTGGCGCAGGGGGCACAGTAACTGTAACATTTACTTATACAAGTAATTGTGCACCTACCAAATTGGAATGCACATCAACATTCACAGTTCAGGCGGCTTCGAATATTCAATTGTCTTCATCTATTACTACACCGATAACTTGCAATGGTGGTGGAAACGCAACGGTTCTTATTTCTGCAACAGGCGGCACAGCTCCATATACAGGAACCGGAAGTTTATAACCTTCTTGGTCAAAAACTGGCAATCATTTTTGAGGGCAATGTTGAAGCAGGTGTACAACAAACAATAAAGTATAATGTACCTGTTGGAAATCGTGTACCAATGATGTATAAACTTACCATTGGCAACGAAACATTCCATGGAACATTGATACCCCTGCGGTAATAATTTTTAAACCTTAAAAAAACTAAAACAAAGAGTGCCGGAGTTAATTCCGGCACT
>JANXWM010000647.1 GCA_025351145.1 Chitinophagaceae bacterium | reverse complement strand
CACTTTTCTGTGATACATAAAAAGTGCTGCATATACCGGCGTTAAAAAAAGAATAAACAGCGTATTTACTGTAGCCTGAAATGCTGATGAAACAATGCCGCCAACGGTACCTGCAATATTTTCACCCAGGTTATTTTTCAGGTCGGCTGTTGCTCCAATATTTTCAATCATCCATAGTTGCATTTGCTGCATTACTCCTTCCAGTTTACCAAACATAACAGGTGCCTCGTCGCTAAACACTTTTATCTGCCACACCAAAAGTGCCAGTAGTGCTGCAAAAAGAATGGTAACAATTAACAGGCAGGCTGTTATAGAAAGATACCTGCCCCAGCCATGTACTTCAAACCACTTGCATACGGGGTGCATCACTATGGCAATCAGCAATCCAAAAAACAAAGGAATAAAAAGTGTTTCTCCAAAGTACAGGATCGCTGCAGTTAAAAGTATAACCTGCAGGTATTTTAAAATAGGCGTAATTGACTGGATATTATTCTGCATAAGTTTAAATATGTAAATTGATGAAACAAAACAAAAGTGATTATGACAGGCGTAAGCAATTTAACTGATAACCGTCAGCATTTAGAGTCAAAGCGTTCAATACCAGCTAATCTTTTCATGGCATCCCGGTTGCGTCGCAATCACTTTATCTCTATATCTCTAATCAGCTTTTGCATCCGCTTCCATCAGCCTCACTTTGTTTAAATAACTTCCGTGTGAATCCCGCAGTCTTAACCGGTTTTGCTTAGTGCTAACAATTGTTATCTTTGCGTCTTAGTAATGAAACTCAATAAATAAATTTTTCATGAAAGAAGTATATATTATCTCGGCAGTGCGTACACCCATTGGCAGTTTTGGCGGTTCACTAAAAGATTTTTCAGCAACCAAACTGGGCGCCATAGCTATAAAAGGAGCTGTTGAAAAAGCCGGGATAAAACCCGAACAGGTTCAGGATGTTTTAATGGGCTGTGTAATACAGGCAAACCTTGGCCAGGCACCAGCACGGCAGGCTTCAAAGTTTGCTGGCTTGCCAAATGAAGTGAACTGCACCACCATAAATAAAGTTTGTGCCAGCGGCATGAAGGCCATTGCACAAGCCGCTCAAAGCATTATGCTTGGCGATGCAGGCATAGTGGTGGCAGGTGGTATGGAAAGTATGAGCAATGTTCCTTTTTATGTTGACAGTATGCGCTGGGGCAATAAATATGGCAACACCAGTTTAATTGACGGACTTGCAAAAGACGGCCTTACAGATGTGTACGACGGTAAAGCAATGGGCAATGCTGCAGAGCTTTGTGCCAGCACTTGTAGCGTAAGCCGCGAAGAACAGGATGCATTTGCTGTTGAAAGTTATAAACGCTCACAGGCCGCGATCAACGAAGGTAAATTTGATAACGAAATTGTGCCGGTAGAAATTCCTCAACGCAAAGGAGCGCCGGTTTTATTTGCAAAAGATGAAGAGCCTTTCAATGTTAAGTTTGATAAGATAACAGAACTTAAACCGGCCTTTGTAAAAGACGGAACTGTTACTGCGGCAAATGCCAGTACCATGAATGATGGCGCAGCGGCACTTGTATTAATGAGCAAAGAAAAAGCAGATGAGCTCGGCTTAAAACCCATAGCAAAAATAGTTTCGTATGCAGATGCAGAGCAGGCTCCTGAATGGTTTACCACAACGCCATCCTTAGCCGTACCCAAAGCTGTTGCCAAAGCCGGTTTAACTATGGATGATATTTCTTTCTGGGAATTGAATGAAGCATTCGCAGTTGTTGGAATTGAAAACAGCAAACGCATGAAACTTGATCCTTCAAAAGTAAATGTGCATGGTGGTGCCGTAAGCATTGGTCATCCACTGGGTTGCAGCGGGGCAAGAATTATTGTTACCCTCATCAATGTTTTAAAAGCAAATAATGCAAGGTATGGTGCGGCAGGTATTTGTAATGGCGGCGGCGGAGCAAGCGCCATGGTGATAGAAAACATCTAATGCCTTAAAAAAATATCCATCCCTTTGCTGCCTTAGCGATTTTGCGTGATAACTGTTCCGTAATGATCCGAATGTACAAGAGTGCGATGCAAGATAAGCTTCATAGTATTCCCGCAGCCCGGCTCAAAAAAATTTACCTTATATATTTCCCTATCACAGGGATTTGCTGAAATTCTTTTTTCTCCACTTTTAATATAAAAGCAATAAATGCAAATGTAAAAAAAACGCCAAGAGAAAGGCTGAAAAATACATTGTTCCAAAGGTTCAGCAAACCTTTATGTATAAAGAACAGGATGATAACGATGCCCATATATGCAAGTAGTTTTTTCCAGGCGTAAGGCACGTAATAAACTTTTTGCCCCCATAAAAAACTAATCACCATCATACTGAAATAACAGGTTAATGTGGCCCATGCACTTGCCATATAACCAAAATGCGGAATGAATAAATAATTAATAAGAAACGTAATGCCGGCACCCGCAATCGTAATAACTGCACCAGCCATTGTTTTGTTACTTAGCTTATACCAGATGGTTAAATTGTAATATATGCCAAGACACATATTGGCCAATACAAGTATAGGTACAATGGCCAAACCTTCCCAGTAAGTTGATTTTATAAAGCCGCGCCACACGGGGATAAAAAGTGTTATGATGAGGAATGTGAAACAAATAGTGATCACAAAAAATTTCATTACACGTGCATAGGTTTTTTGCGGGTTGCCGGCTTCTGCCTGTTTAAAAAAGAAAGGCTCCGCACCCAGCCTGAATGCCTGTACAAAAAGCGAAATAAGAATGGCCAATTTGTAACATGCATTGTAAATACCTACCTGTTCTTCGCGGTAATTAACGGTTCCGGGCAACCACCAGCGCAGCATAAGCCTGTCGAATGTTTCATTGATCATGCCACCCATACCGGCAATAACCAATGGCAGCGAATAAAGCATCATTTCTTTCCACAGCTTTGTATTAAAATTAAACCGGATAGCTTTAATTTCTTTGCTCAGTAACAGCAGCACAAATGCCGACTTTAAAAGATTAGCCACCATTACATATACCACAGGGTTGGTATTGTTGCTGTATATGAGATTTAAAAAACTGCTGCTGCCAGCACCGGCATTTTTAGGGCAGTAAACAATAAAAAACCATGTGAACAGTACATTGATCACTATGCCGCCGATATTAACGAAAGCGTATTTACGCGGCCGGCCTTCCTGCCGCAAACGGGCAAATGGTATTATAGTTAATGCATCAAGTGCAATAATAAAAATACTGATTTGTATAATCGCCGGAAAGTCGGACAGGCCAATGATCTCCCCGAATGTATTTTGATAAAACCATAAAATTGCTGTAAACAATAGTGTAGAAAAAAACAGCGATAAAGCAGCAGTACTGTAAATGTCTTTTTTATATTCCTCCCTGCCTGCAAAACGAAAATAAGCTGTTTCAAAGCCATACGTAAAAATGATATTCAATATAGGTATGGCGGCATAGATAAGGCCAATTTTACCGTAGTCGCTTTTGTTTGCAAGGTTATAAGTAAGCAAAGGCGTAAGCAATAAATTCACAAACCTCGCCGCAATGCTGCTGATGCCATACCACAATGTTTGTCCCGCCAGTTTCTTTATGCTGCTCAAAATAAAATCTTTCGGCAAAAATAAAGTTTAGCAGCATGCGCAGTTAAACTTTACACGATTTATGATTTTTATAATTGTGTTTAAAAATATTGTGGGCCAAACTGAAGAACATTAATGAAGCTTTACTTGCGTCGCACTCTTGTACTGCACAACAACATGCGGCAACGCAAAGCAACTTCCCGAATTTGCATATCAGTTATTTTTCAAAATTTTATTATTTTTTACGAAAGCATTATCTTTTCACCATAAACCAAAATGTATGAAAAGAAAACTACTCTTCCTTGTCGCAATTTTATTTTTACACAAACAGTCATCAGCACAAAGCGAAAGCAGGTTACTTATCGACAGTATTAATCAGCCAGCACTCTACATGGAAATTGATATGAGCGAAAGCGATGTAAAAGATGGCATAGAAGATTATTTCGACAGCCTGCATATTGAAAAAGAAAAAGGCAAAGGGTTTATTTTAAAGAAGAGCCTTCCTTATATGGAATTTAAAAGAGCCAAAGTAGATTATCTGGAAGATGATGCTCTTGATTTCTATTTTAAGGTAGATACCAAAAAACAAAAAGGGCAGGACCTGGCTTCTATTTATATAGCCGTAACAAAAGGCTATAAAAATTTTATTACGCCCGACAGCAGGAACTGGAACGACTTTAAAGACTTTGCTGATTACCTGCGCACCAACATACTGGAACGTTACAGAATAAGGCTGTCAGTTACAGAGCTTTCAAAAAGCCTTGATAAACAAAGAAAAAAATTAGCCGATGTATTGAAACAGAAAGTGGAATTAGAAACCGGCATCAACACCGATTCTACGAAAGTTGTATCGCTGCAGGAGCAACTCAATAAATTACGATCCGAAAAGAATTAGTTTAAAAAAGAGCAAACCCGTAACCGAAAGTCTATCTACGGTTACGGGCTTTGTTTTTATAGATGTTGCATTAATAATCTCCGGGCCTTATTCTTTTACGCTGCTGTTTTACCTGCGATTTTTGTTTCTTGTTTTTCAGAATGTTTTCCTTTACGGCCTTGGGTACTTTTACCGCAATCCTTGCTTTCTTTTTTATTAATGCAGCTTCAACTAATGCCAGCATTTTTTTAATCACTATTTGTTTATTGCCCAACTGCGAACGCTCTTCCTGCGATTTTACCAGCAGGTAACCATCAGCCGTAATTTTATTCTGCAGTTTTTCTTTCAAAATTATTTTCTGTTCTTCACTTATTAATGCTGATGCATCAACCAGCCAGCGGCCTTCCACCATCGTTTCCACTTTGTTCACATTCTGGCCACCTTTGCCACCGCTTCGCGCTGTTTGAAAAATAATTTCGGGTGTAATATCTATCTTCATCCGGCAAAAATAATAAAGTGCTATGAGAGCGGTGATACAAAGGGTTTCAGAAGCATCGGTTAAGGTAGATAATATGGTTGCAGGCGCTGTTCAAAACGGCCTGCTTGTGTTACTGGGCATTGAAGATGCCGATACAGAAGAAGATATTCAATGGCTCAGCAGCAAGATCGTAAACCTGCGCATTTTCAACGACGAAAACGGCGTAATGAATGTAAGTATAAAAGATACAGGCGGTAACATATTGCTCGTAAGCCAGTTTACCCTGCATGCTTCTACAAAGAAAGGTAACCGGCCATCTTACATAAAAGCAAGTAAGCCGGAATTTGCCATACCCATGTACGAAAAAATGATTGAGCAATTAAATACCGGTCTTGGTAAAAAAATTGAAACAGGTATTTTTGGTGCAGATATGAAAGTGAAGCTGTTTAATGATGGCCCGGTAACAATAGTGATAGATACAAAGAATAAAGAATAATTTTTTGAACCGGGCAGAAGTATTTCAATGAAGCTTTTCTTGCGTCGCACTCTTGCACTGCAGAAAGAAAGGCAACAAGGCAAAAAGGCAAAGAGGCAATACGCAAGGAGCAATTCGCAATTGCTCAAAAAAGTTCCGAACGTACAAGAGTGCGACGCAAGTAAAGCCTCATTCCTGTTCAAATGCCTGGCTCAAAAAATAAATAATCTCATAAAAATAAATAAAATGGATATTACAATTCAGGAAGCACAGCAACAGGTAGACGAATGGATAAAAACCGTTGGGGTGCGTTATTTTAATGAGCTTACCAATCTTGGCATATTAATGGAAGAAGTAGGGGAGTTGTCAAGATTAATGGTGCGTATTTATGGCGAACAATCTTTTAAAGAAGCAGATAAAGGCAGCAAACTGAGCGATGAAATGGCCGATGTATTGTGGGTGCTTATTTGTCTTGCCAACCAAACTGGTGTTGACCTTACTGAAGCATTAGCTAAGAATTTTGAAAAGAAAAATAATCGCGATAAAGACAGGCATAAGGATAATGAAAAACTACAGTAAACCTAAATTTTATTAATGGCTTATTCTTTAAAAAGTACATGGCAAATTCTTAAGCAAACCTTCACCGATTTTAGTGAGCTTAAAATTATGCGCATGAGTGCTGCACTTGCTTACTATACCATATTCTCCATTGCTCCCATGCTGATTGTGATTATAACCGTTTGCGATGTTTTTTTTGGCCGTGCTGCTATTGAAGGCAATATTTACGGGCAAATAAAATCGTTTGTAGGCAGTGATGCAGCACTGGAAATTCAGCAGCTTATAAAAAATGCCACGATTTCAAAAGACATAACCTGGGCATCGGTTATCGGTATAGTTGCTTTAGTATTTGCAGCTACCAGTGTGTTTGCAGAAATACAGGATTCTATCAATCATATCTGGCGGCTTAAAGCCAAGCCGCGAAAGGGTTGGCTAAAACTGCTGCTTAACAGGTTGCTCAGTTTTTCTATGGTGGTTACACTTGGTTTTATTCTTTTGGTATCATTGGTAATTAATGCGGTTATGGATGCAGTGGTAGGGCGTTTAGTAGAAATATTTCCACAGTTAGCCATATATGCAGCTTATGGCATTAACCTGCTTCTTACATTTTTAACTACCAGTTTTTTATTCGGTATTATTTTTAAACTACTGCCAGATGCGAAAATTAGCTGGAAGGATGTGAGGATGGGAGCATTTACAACCGCCATTCTTTTTATGCTGGGTAAATTTATTATTAGTTTTTATTTGGGTAAAACTCAAATCACGAGTTCTTATGGCGCTGCGGGCTCACTGGTTATTATATTGCTTTGGGTTTATTACTCCGCCACAATATTATATTTTGGTGCAGCATTTACTAAGGTATATGCACAGCACACAGGCAGCCATATTTATCCTAACGAATATGCGGTATGGGTGCAGCAGGTGGAAGTGGAAAATAAAAGCTCACTGCAGGGGCAGCCGGTAGAGGCAAAGGAAGTAATACAAAGCACTAAATAAGTCTTACTGAATTGATATATAAAAAAATCGCCTCATTAATGAAGCGATTGAATTGTTTATTGTAAACTTTTTTTACTAATCTGTTTTCGGCGGCGGCGGTCCCTGAATAGGTTTTTTTGGTACAAAATTCGGTTTGCCTAAAGGTGGCCTGTCAGCATTTCTACGGTCTGGTGGCCTTTCATTATTCCTGCGTTCCGGTGGCCGCTCATTTTGCCTTTTATCCTGTGGCTTTTCGTTTGGCCTGCGGTCTGGTGGCCTTTCATTATTTCTGCGGTCTGGCGGCCTGTTATCCCGGTCATTTTTGTCTCTGGAGCGCCTGCTTGTTTTTTCCAGGCTACGCAAACTTATTTGACCAACCAGTTCTACAAAACCATGCTCAGCTTCTGCGGCTTTTGCGCTTATAAGGTCAACCGGCTGCAGCTCTTCAGCTTTTTCGCCACGGGCATTTAGCTTTTGAATTTCTTTTACGCGCTGTATGCTTAATGGATATTGCTTATTCGTATCTGGCAACACATACCACATCAGGTTTTTAAAAATGTCTTTTTTAATCAGGTTTGCTGTCCCTTTTATGGTTTGCAGCGATTCGGCATTATCAGGGAATTGCTGCAGTGCATCAAGATAAGTATCCAGTTCGTAGTTAAGGCAACATTTAAGCCTGCCGCACTGGCCACTAAGTTTTGTTTGATTGATCGATAAGTTCTGGTATCGTGCCGCAGTTGTGGTAACACTTTTAAAATCGGTGAGCCAGGTG
>JANXWM010000525.1 GCA_025351145.1 Chitinophagaceae bacterium | reverse complement strand
ATGGGATCCTTCGGGTTATAACCTTGGCGGCGAATGCTACGAGATCATCAATAAAAATTATGCGCCGCTTCCCGAACGTTTAAAAACGTTGAGCAGCCACCTGCAGCATGCGGGTGCCTATTATGCCGAAGCTTTGAAAATCATTCATCAGCCAACAAGGGAACATACAGAACTTGCGGCGCTGCAAAACGAAGGCAGCCTTGATGTGTTTGGTAAATCACTTACAGATTCCATCAATGCTGCTTCTTTATCTGCCTCAGAAAAAGATACCCTTCAGCAAAGAATTACGCGAACAACTACTGCGATCAAAAATTATGTAAGTGAGCTTAAAAAAATACTCGCCGATAAAAATTATTCCTTCCGCAGTTACAGGATTGGCGATACACTCTTTAATCAAAAATTCCATTACGATATTGTTACAGATTATTCAGCAAAAGAAATATTCGATAAAGCTGTTGCCGCCAAGAAAACCTATCATGCAGAAATGTTTCGCATCAGCAATGAATTATGGGCTAAATATTTCCCTAACCAAAGCAAACCCGCAGATACGCTGCAGTTGATTAAAATGATGATTGATAAAATTGCGCTCAACCATGTAAGCCCCGAAAATTTGGTGGATACCATTACCAGCCAGGTGCATAATATGGAGCGTTTTATTATCGGGAAAAATTTATTCGCATACGATACAACTTCGCCATTGAAAGTGCGCATTATGCCCGCTTATATGAGCGGTGCAACCGTAGCATCCGCCAGCATGACGGGGCCTTACGATAAGAAGGGCGTGGCTTATTACAATATATCCGACCTTACTAAAATACCAAAAGAAAAAGCAGAAAGCCAGTTGCGCGAATACAATAATTATACGCTGCAAATTCTTTCCATGCACGAGGCCATGCCAGGCCACTGCATGCAGGGTGTGTACAGCAATAAATCAGCCAGTATGGTAAAAGCCATTTTTGGTAACGGCGCCATGGTGGAAGGCTGGGCCGTATACATTCAGCGCATGATGCTCGAAAATGGCTGGGCAAATAACTCACCCGAAATGTGGCTTATGTTTTACAAATGGAGCCTTCGCGAATGCAGCAATGTAATTGTTGATTATGGCATCCATTGTCAAAATTATTCCAAGGAAGATGTGGTAAATCTTTTAAAATACGAGGCCTTCCAGGAAGATGCACAGATAGAAGAAAAGTATCACCGCGCTACCATTTCGCAGGTGCAGTTGTGCTCCTATTTTACCGGCAACACAGAGATCCTTGCTTTAAAAGATTCGTTTAAAAATAAGCAGGGCAATGCTTTCAGCCTTAAAGATTTTCACGAAAAGTTTCTGAGTTATGGCAGCGCCCCGGTAAAATACATCAGTGAACTTATGCTGCAGTAACCTTTTCCGGTATTCAATATTTATGGGCCGGGCCGCATTACTGCTATGAAGCATCTCTTGCGTCGCACTCTTGTACTGAAGAATATAAATGAACAGTGAACAATGAACAGTGAACAATGAAGAACTCTTTGCCTATTGCCTCCTTGCCTTGTTGCCTCTTTTTCCGAACGTACAAGAGTGCGACGCAAGAGGCGATGCCCAAAGAGCTTCAGCCCGGCTCAAAAAACTCATTTCCCCGCTTTTATAGCTGCAATTGTCTTAATCTATATTTACTACCTTCGCAGACTTTAAAAACCTGATCTGCCATAGAACGCAGTTCAGCAACAATAAGTACGTTGGTTATGAGTGTAAAATACAGAGAGTTTTCAGGGTTAAACCTGCCTGCAATAGAAAAGGAAATTTTAGCTAAATGGAGCCAGGGCCAGGCATTTGAAAAAAGTGTGGAGCTGCGCGAAGGTGCAACGCCGTTTGTTTTTTATGAAGGCCCGCCCAGTGCCAATGGTATGCCGGGCATTCATCATGTAATTTCCCGAACCATTAAAGATATGGTGTGCCGCTACAAAACCATGCAGGGCTTCCAGGTGAAACGCAAAGGCGGTTGGGATACGCATGGCCTGCCGATAGAACTGGGCGTAGAAAAAGAATTGGGCATTACCAAAGAAGATATTGGAAAGAAAATTTCGGTTGAAGAATACAACCAGAAATGCCGCGAAGCTGTACTGCGCTTTAAAGACAAGTGGGACGAAATAACCGTGAAGATGGGTTACTGGGTTGACCTTAACGACCCATACATCACCTACGAAAATAAATACATTGAAACGCTTTGGTGGATATTGAAACGCCTTTATGATAAGGGGCTGTTGTATGAGAGTGTGAGCATTCAGCCCTATTCACCCGCAGCAGGAACAGGTTTAAGTTCGCATGAATTGAACCAGCCGGGAACTTATAAAGATGTGAAGGATACGAGTGCCGTGGCGATGTTTAAGGTTAAAAGCGGTGAATTTTTTCAAAGAGGTTTGGATCTTACCTATGATTTTGATTCTCCTGAAGAACATCCTTTCTCAGAATTAGATTATGAGGATACTTTTTTCCTTGCTTGGACAACAACCCCATGGACTTTGCCTTCTAATCTTGGATTAACTGTAGGAGCGAAGATCAAATATTGTGCTGTTAGAACATTTAACCCATATACGCTCAAACCAATGATTTGCATTTTAGCAAAAGCATTAGTTAGCAAATTTTTTAACGGCTTTAATGGTGATAGTTTTATCCCTTATTTATCTGACGCTAAGGTTAGAAAACTTGTAAAAAATTGGATTGAACGCGGAAAAGACCAAATTGAAGGATTGATTAATAACAAAAATTATCAAGGAGTTTTTCAAGAATTTTCCGAGAAAATTCAAAAGGAAAAAGAGCTGCCATTTAAAATTTTATGTGAATTTTTAGGAGGGGACTTAGAAGGAATTAAATATGAACAAGTAATAAAATTTGATGCTAACAAAAGAAATAAAATTCAAAAAATAAATGATATAAAACCAGATCCATTCAAGGTTATATGCGCTGATTTTGTTACAGTAGAAGATGGTACTGGTATTGTTCATACAGCTCCAGCTTTCGGCGCAGATGACTATAAAGTTGGGAAAGAAAAAAACTTAGGAATAATAATACTTGTAGATCGTCAAGGGAAATTTATTGAAGGATGTTTTGATAAAAAAGATGATTTCAGTAACCGCTATGTAAAGAATTATAAAGATGACCCCAATTATGTGGATGTAAACGTTGATATCTGCGTAAAGCTAAAAAAAGAAAACCGTGCTTTTAAAGTTGAAAAATACGAACACAGTTACCCGCATTGCTGGCGTACCGATAAACCCATTCTTTATTACCCGTTAGATGCATGGTTCATTAAAACTACCGCATTAAAAGACAGGATGGTGGAGCTGAATAAAACCATTAACTGGAAACCAAAAAGCACTGGTGAAGGCCGTTTTGGCAACTGGTTAGAAAATATGGTTGACTGGAATTTAAGCCGCAGCCGTTTTTGGGGAACGCCATTGCCGGTTTGGAGAACTGAGGATGGAAACGAAGAAATTTGTATTGGTTCAATTGCCGAATTAAATGATGGCATACGAAAAGCCAGCGAAATACTGGGTGGCGATATAAATAAACATTACCTGCACGAAGGTATTTTAGATCTGCATAAGCCCTATGTAGATGACATTATTTTGGTAAGTGCATCAGGCCAACCCATGAAAAGGGTTCCTGACTTAATTGATGTTTGGTTCGACAGTGGCGCCATGCCATATGCTCAATGGCATTATCCATTTGAAAACATGGATTTGGTTGATAAAGGAACTGCTTTCCCCGCCGACTTTATTTGCGAAGGGGTGGACCAAACACGTGGCTGGTTCTATACACTGCACACCCTTGCGGTATTGTTGTTTGACAGTGTGGCTTATAAAAATGTAGTAAGCAACGGGCTTGTCCTTGACAAGGATGGCAATAAAATGAGTAAGCGTCTGGGCAATGTGGTAAACCCCTTTGAAACAATTGAAAAGCTTGGGGCAGATGCCACACGCTGGTATTTGATCACCAATGCTTCTCCCTGGGATAATCTTAAGTTCGATTTGGATGGCATTAAGGAAGTTCAGCGCAAATTCTTTGGCACCCTATACAATACATACCAGTTCTTTAGCCTGTATGCAAATGTTGATGGCTTTTCTTTTAGTGAAAAATATATTCCGGTTGAACAAAGACCAGAGATTGACCAATGGATATTGTCATCTTTAAATTCTTTGATTAAGAAGGTAAAGGCATTTATGGATGATTATGAGCCAACGCTTGCCGGTCGTGCAGTGGAAGAATTTACAGATGAACACCTGAGCAACTGGTATGTGCGTTTATGCAGGAGAAGGTTCTGGAAAGGTGAATACGAATTTGATAAAATTTGTGCTTACCAAACCCTGTACGAATGCCTCGAAACAATTGTAAGGCTGATCGCCCCAATTTCACCTTTTTTCAGCGATGCCGTTTTCAGGAACCTGAACGCTGTTACCAATCGTTTTGCAGTTGATTCTGTTCACCATGCTTATTTTCCTGAAGTAAATGAACAGGCAATTGATCCTGAATTAGAAGAAAGGATGCAACTGGCACAGGATGTTTCTTCGCTTGTATTATCGCTTCGTAAAAAAGTAAATATCAGGGTGCGCCAGCCACTTCAAAAAGTACTGATACCTGTTTTGGATTCCAATATGCAGGTCCAGTTGCAAAAGATTGAAAACCTTATCAAAGCAGAAGTGAATGTAAAAGAGCTCGAATATATAACGGATACAGAAGGGTTCATAAAAAAAAGGGTCAAGGCCAATTTCAAATCATTAGGCAGCAGATTGGGTGCAAAAATGAAAGCAGCAAGCGCTGCAATAAGTCAGTTTACCCAGCAGGATATCAGCATCATTGAAAAAGAAGGCCACTACAATTTAGCGCTTGATGGAGAAACCGTTTCACTTTTACTTTCGGACGTGGAGATAGCAACGGAAGACATTCCCGGCTGGAGTGTGGCATCCAAAGGAAACCTTACAGTAGCGCTTGATATTTCTATTTCTGAAGCCTTGAAAATGGAAGGCGATGCAAGAGAATTCGTAAATCGTATACAAAATATCAGAAAAGAGAATGGTTTTGAATTAACAGACCGTATATTCGTATCGTTGCTTGAAAACGACTTGCTCAAGTCGTCCATTAATGAATTTAAAAACTATATTTGCGCGGAAATTTTAGCAGATAACCTGGTTTGGGTATCCGAAATGCCGGAGGGTACCGGGATTGAGGTAAATGATGTTCAGTTGAAAGTAAGCGTAAATAAAAAAGGTTAAGTGTATGGCTACAAAAAAAACAGTGGCTAAAAAAGCTGCTCCGAAAAAAGCTGTTCCAAAAAAAACTGTACCAGCAAAGAAGAAGCTGGTAAAACCAGTGGCTAAAAAATCAGCCCCACCGGCAAAAGCGGCTAATTCTAAAAGACCTGCATTGGCAAAACCGGTACAAAAACCAGTGTCTGCCAAAAAAACAGTAAAGCCTGTTGCAAAAGCAAAGGCCATTAACGTTGCTAAGCCATTGCCTGCAAAAATTTTAAAAAAGACATCACCAAAAAAACCAGAGAAAACAGTGCCTAAAAAAAGTGAAGAAGTAAAAGCTGCAGCGGTAAAGCCAGTAGCAAAAGCACCTGCAAAAGCTGCAAAAGCAGAGCCAGTAAAAGAGGTTAAAATTCCTAAGACAACTATTAAAACCAGTGTTCCATACCAACCGGTTTATACACCATTAGAAAAAAGAGCTGCTGATGCGCCAAAGGCAAATGAGCCGTTGGTTCGATACAGCGATAATGACTTAACCGAGTTCAGGGACCTGATTAATAAAAAAATGGAAGCCGCCAAAAAAGAGCTTAATTATTTACAGGGCCTTATTACCAGAAAAGATGATATGGGTACCGATGATAACGACAACCGCTACATGACTATGGAAGATGGGTCAATGAGCATGGAGCGTGAACAACTTAGCCAAATGGCAAGCCGCCAGATTACCTATATAGATCACCTTGAAAAAGCGATTATCCGTATTGAAAATAAAACCTATGGTATTTGCCGGGTTACCGGTAAATTAATTGATAAAGCCCGTTTAAGAGCCGTTCCCCACGCTACATTAAGTCTTGAGGCCAAGCTTGGCCTGGTAAAGTCTAATGAGCAGTAGTAACCGTATCTTTTAAAATAAAAACCAAAAGCTGCCTAAAGGCGGCTTTTAGTTTTTTGTACATCTTTCTACCAGGGCATGGGCACTTATAATACCAGCAAATAAGTTACATGGCATCGCCTCTTGCGTCGCAATCCTTTCATCGTTCCATTTTCAATTGGGCAAAGCGAAGATCATGGAGAAAATAATTACTGAGAGAACAGGTTCTGTAAAACTTAGCAGGACAGCATTGAGTTGCCCAATATTGTTATAAACGTACAAGAGTGCGATGCAATGAAGCTCAATTATAACTTCTTTGCCCGGCTCAAAATTCTTGTTGCACTCTTACTTTATTTTCCTCTTTTTACTTTATATAATTTTTTTAAAAAAGTTCATTGAGATGTTTTTAAACTATCATAACCTTTGCATCAACAATCTTTGTTTTTACTACAAATAAAATACGCCGGTGTACAATCAGAGCAGGAGCAGGGTAATTCAGCTAATCTTTATCGCGGTCTTTCTGGTAATTTCAGTGCAGTTGTTAAACCTGCAGTTATTTTCATCAGATTATAAAATACAGGCGGAGAACAATGCTATTTTTCGTAAGGTAGTTTACCCCGACAGGGGCATTATTTACGACCGTAAAAAAAGGGCCGTATTGGAAAACACCATTATGTACGACCTGATGGTTACACCCAACGAAACAAAGGGAACAGATACTGCTGCCATGTGCGCCATTATGGGTATAGACACCACAGAATACCGCAAAAGAATGATTGGCTGTATTATTAAAAACACAAGCTATAAACCCAGTGTTTTTGCGCCGTTGGTTTCGCAGGAAATATATGCACGCCTGAATGAGAACATGTTTAAATTTCCGGGCTTTATTTTGCAGGACAGGCCGGTAAGAACCTACCCTTACAGTGCTGCGGGCAACGTGCTTGGTTATGTGGGTGAAGTAGATACAACCTTTTTACGCAAACATAAACAGGATGGTTACCAGATGGGCGACTATGCCGGCATTACTGGTTTAGAAAGCAGCTACGAGAAAATATTGATGGGTCAGCGTGGCGTAAAACGTTCTATACGCGATAACAAAAACCGTATACAGGGCTCTTACGAAAATGGGGCTTTTGATACTGCGGCACTTGCAGGCCGTAACCTGTACACCAGCATGGATATTGAACTGCAGCAACTCGCAGAAAAATTACTTGGCAATAAAATAGGCAGTGCCGTAGCAATTAATCCCAAAACAGGTGGCATTCTTGCTATGGCAACAAGCCCTACTTACGACCCCAATTTATTAACCGGCTCTGAACGCAGAAAAAATTATGGAAGGCTGGTTTTAGATACTGCACGGCCATTATTTAACAGGGCCATTAAAGGCCAGTATCCGCCGGGTTCTACTTTTAAACCAATGGGTGCATTGGTTGCTTTGGATGAAGGGCTGATTACCCCGTCTTACGGGTATGGTTGCGGAGGGGCTTATTATGCCTGTGGAGGCATTGTTGTAAAATGTGAACACCATGATGCGGGACATGCAGCCAGTTTAAGGCTGGCTTTATCGCATTCATGCAATTCCTATTTTTCAAATGTGTTCAGGATGGCAATCGACAATCCTGCATATAAAAGCCCGCAGCAAGGCTATCTAAAGTGGAAAGAATACATGAATGCTTTTGGGCTTGGGGTAAGATTGAATATAGACCTGCCCAGTGAAGACAAAGGAAATATTCCCGACACTGCAGCTTATAACAGGGATTTTGGTGGTCCACGCTGGAACAGTTGTAATATTTTAACCCTCGGCATTGGTCAGGACAGGATGCTGGCCACACCCCTGCAGTTAGCAAATGCCATGTGCTTTATAGCCAACAAAGGATATTATTACACACCTCATTTTGTTGACAGCCTTGAGAATGAAAATATTGATGACACTGTTTATATGTCTAAGTACAGGCGCAAACACCAGGTAACAAATATTTCGGCTGAAGACTTTGATGCAGTGCAGTTGGCTATGCTTGATGTAACAGTATCGGGCACTGCTGTAGCCGCGCAGATTCCAGGCATTGATATTTGCGCAAAAACAGGTACAGCACAAAACCCACATGGAAAAAACCACTCTTTATTTGTAGCCTTTGCACCAAAAGATAACCCTACAATAGCCATTGCTGTGGTGGTGGAAAACGCAGGCTTTGGTGCCACATGGGCCGCACCAATTGCATCGCTGATGATAGAGAAATATTTAAACGATACTATTTCAGCAAATAGGTTACCTGAAGTGGAAAGGATTTCGAAAGCAGACCTAATCCCTGCTGCCATTAAACATTGGTATGCCGTAAAGGATTCTATAAAACTTGCAAAACTGCTGAAACAGGTTGATGCCGATAAAGCCCCTGTTTTTGAAAATACTGTAGATACTAAAAAGATCACTTTCGATCCGGAAGCAGAGCCGAACAGAAGAGATTCTGATACCGGTAATATAAACAAACAGAAATCGCCCATCATAAAACCAGACGAAAAACCATTAAAGAAACCAATTAAGAAATAATGAGCAGTTCTTCGCATAGTTCCATTTCAAAAGGGGTCGATTGGCTGGTAATATGGCTTTATGCTATATTGGTTTCTATTGGCATCCTTTGCATTTTTATGGTAGAATACAACCCTGATAAATTTACCATGGGTTCATTTTTTACCTTCAATACCAACTACAGTAAGCAACTGCTTTTTGCAGGTATTTGCGCCCTTCTCGCCATATTTATTTTACTCAGCGACAGCAAGCTGTACACAGCATTTGCAAACCTGTTTTATGTATTCGGCATATTATTAATGCTTGCCACATTTGTATTAGGGAAGGATATCAATGGCTCCAAAAGCTGGATACCTTTAGGAGGTGGCTTCAACCTGCAGCCCGCAGAATTATGCAAAATCTTTACAGCACTTGCACTGGCAAAATATCTTTCGCGGCTCGATACAGATTTCTCAAAAACAAAATCGCAGGCCATTGCAGCGGCTATTGCGCTTTCACCGGCAGTGTTGTCTGTGCTGCAGCATGAGGCAGGGCTCGCCTTGGCTTACTTAAGTTTCTTTATTGTAATGTACCGCGAAGGGCTACCCGGAATAATTCTCGTAATCGGTTTTTCATTTGGCGCCCTGGTTGTGGCTACTTTACTTATAGAACCCAATACGCTTGCAATTATACTTACACTTGTTGCCGCAGCTACTATATATTTCATGCGCAGGCAGGTAAAGCGGGACCGACCCTTGCTCATTATCATCATTGCTATCTGGGGGTTATGCGTAGGCATTCAGCGGTTTGCGGTTCCTTATATTTTCAACCATGTGTTTGAGTGCTACCAAAGCCAGCGTATTTACAGTGCTATCGGCAAAGATTACGATTGCTCGCAAAATAAAAGCGCCCAAAACGAAGTCGCTAACTCCAAAACAGTAAAAAAGCCCGATGACTATAATGTTCGGCAAAGCAAAATTGCCATAGGCTCCGGTGGTATACTTGGCAAAGGTTTTTTAAAAGGCACACAAACACGCGGCAAATATGTTCCCGAGCAGCACACCGATTTTATATTTACTTCTTTAGGCGAAGCATTTGGTTTTGTGGGTTGTTTTCTTTTTCTCGGCCTTTATCTTGTACTGCTTTTAAGGATCATCTTCATTGCCGAAAGGCAGCGGAGCGCCTTCAGCCGGGTTTATGCTTATTGTATAGCCAGCATACTCTTCTTCCACATAGTTGTAAACGTCTGCATGACGATCGGCCTCTTCCCCATCATCGGTATACCACTGCCGTTGATCAGTTACGGCGGCTCATCGCTGCTCACATTTACAGTACTCATTTTTATATTGGTAAGGTTAGATGCAGACAGGCAAATGGTGCTGCGGTAATTTTTGTGAACCAGGCGACAGCAATGCTATGAAGCATTCTTGCGTCGCACTCTTGTACATTCGGTTTTTATGGCAGCTGCTGGCTGCACTTTATGCCCGTCGCCAATATCTCCAGCCATTTCAAACATTACGAGAAGTGAAAACAATTTTTACCATACTACTCATTTTCATTCTGCTGAATTAATTTCGCGGCATGCAGATCATCCCACTTTCCGAAGGCGTTTTTACCATAGACAAAACAAAGATTTTTGTTCCGTTTAATTTAGATACAGACGACCTGCAAACGCGTGCCACAGGCAGCCTGCTGGTAGAAGTACTGCCTTTTGTTGTAAAGACCAAAAAGGATATTTTACTGCTCGATGCCGGGCTGGGTTTTTCGCAAAACGGCGAACTGCAGTTACATGCAAATCTTAAAGCAAATGGCATACAACCGGGCGATATTACCAAAGTGCTGATGACGCATTTGCATAAAGACCATGCCGGTGGTATTAGTATGAAAGACAGGCTGGGCAATTACCAGCTTGCCTTCCCTAATGCAACTTATTATGTGCAGCGAAAAGAATTTGACTTTGCCATGGATGCGGGCTTTCCTTCTTTTATGACGGAAGAAATTTCTGTGCTTGAAAATAATAAGCAAGTGGTTTTTCTTGACGGCGACGGCATTATAGATGGCTATATTTATTATCATGTAACAGGCGGCCACAGCCGGTACCACCAGGTGTACTGGATAAAAGAAGATAGCGACACCATTTTCTTTGGCGGCGATGATGCGCCGCAGTTGCAGCAGATGAAAAACAAGTTTGTTGCCAAGTACGATTTTAATGGAAAGAAATGCATGGAGCTGCGCCAGCTTTGGTGGCAACAGGGAAAAGAACAGGGCTGGACATTCCTGTTTTACCACGATGTAAAAACACCCGCGTACAAATTTTCGGTATAACTTAAAGCTGTTCAAATTCATTTAGTGGCTAAAGCAGGACTGCACCCGGAATGTTCATTATATAATCTGAACGTACAAGAGTGCGACGCAAGAGCCGATGCCACAGAGAACTAATGGCCCGGCTAAAAAGATTTTTACACTCCCGTATATTTGCAGTTATGCAATTGCCTTCATCACTTTTAGAAAATGCGGTTAATGAATTTGCGAAGCTTCCGGGCATAGGTAAAAAAACGGCTTTGCGCATGGTGCTGCACCTGCTAAAACAGGATGCCGCTGTGGTGGAAAATTTTAGCGAAACAATTGCCAAAATGCGCAGGGATATTAAGTTTTGCCAGCGTTGCCACAACATAAGCGACGGGGATATTTGCGCTATCTGTTCCAACTCTATACGCAACCAGCACATGATTTGTGTGGTAGAAAATTTACGGGATGTAATTGCGATAGAAGGCACACAGCAGTTCAACGGAACTTATCATGTTCTTGGCGGCATTATTTCTCCCCTGGATGGCATTGGCCCCGACCAGTTAAATATTGAATCGCTTGTTGGCCGCATAGAAAAAGAACAAATTGAAGAATTGGTTTTTGCACTGAGTCCAAATATACAGGGCGATACTACCATTTATTATATTCAGAAGAAACTGCAGCACCTCAATTGCCGGGTTACAACTATAGCCCGTGGTATTGCCTTTGGCGGCGAACTGGAGTATGCTGATGAAATGACACTAGCCCGTAGCCTTGCCAACCGCCTGCCGGTGCAGCAATATGTAAAATCCTAAGCTTTTTTTAACC